>JAGLYT010000198.1 GCA_023132075.1 bacterium | reverse complement strand
CATAATGTTTTAAATGCCAAGTATCATCAACGGGAAGCGGAAATTATTTCTCAGGCAGGCAGGAAACAGGCTGTCACTATTGCCACTAATATGGCTGGGAGGGGAACAGATATCGTATTAGGGGGAAATCCTCCGGATACTGAAGGACATGAAGAAGTTGTTGATTTGGATGGTTTACATATTTTAGGGACAGAGCGGCATGAATCAAGGCGTATTGATAATCAGTTGCGTGGCCGTTCAGGTAGACAGGGGGATCCGGGGTCATCCCGTTTTTATTTATCTTTAGAGGATGAACTAATGCGATTATTTGCTCAGGACAAGTTACAGTTGATGAATAAATTACCCTGGGAAGAAGGGCAAAATTTAGAAAGTACATTTCTTTCTAAAATAATTCAAATGGCGCAAAGCAGGGTAGAAGCGGCAAATTTTGACGTAAGAAAGCGCCTATTGGAATTTGATAATGTAATGAATAAACAGCGGGAAGTCATTTATGGTCAAAGGAATGAAATATTAGAGGGAGAGGATTTAAGGAATGAAGTTTGGAATATAATAGAGGATTTAATAAAGGAAAAACTGGAACTATATACTTCTGCAAAAAAATATCCTGAAGAATGGAATTGGCAGGGCATAAATAGTTGGTTAAAGAGTATGTTTAATATAAAGAGTTTTTTAAAAGAAGAGGAGATTGAGGAAATAAAAAAAATAAATCAATTGGAGGAAATCTTAAAACAATTCATTACCAATAGTTATGACGAAAGAGAAAAAGAGTTGGGGTCGGAAATGATGAGAAATTTGGAACGGATGATAATGTTGCAAATGATTGATAGTTGTTGGAAGGAACACCTTTATAATTTGGATCAGTTAAAAAAAGGTATATTTTTACGTGGTTACGGACAAAAGGATCCTTTGATAGAATACCAGCGCGAGTCTTATCATATGTTTATGAGTATGATGCATCGCGTTGGCGAAGAGACAATAGAATATATTTTTAATATGCAATTAGTGAAGGAAGGAGCAAGGGCTGCTTCCCGTTTTAGTAAGTCAGAGGAATCAATTATTTTTTCATCACCATCGCCTTCCTCTGCCCTTTCCCCGTCATCATCTCCCGATTCTTCTGCCTCATTACCATCGCCATCTCCTTCTTCGCTGAAAAAATCCGCAAAAATTGGCCGTAACGATCCTTGTCCGTGCGGTAGTGGAAAGAAATATAAAAAATGTTGTGGGAAATAAATGTTTATTCTTGTTAGATTTAGAAAAATTTTTTTAGCAATTCTTTCCGGCATTTTATTTGTTTTAATTTTTCCTTCTTTTAATTATTCATCCCTTGCCTGGATAAGTTTGGTTCCATTACTTATTGCCATAGAAAACAAGAACTCAATTACTGCTTTTTGTCTGGGGTTTTTAACCGGGGTTATTGCTTATGCGGGAATTTTATATTGGTTAGGGGAAGCCCTGATTAAGTATGGTCAATTGCCGGGAATAGTTAGTTATTTGATTTTGTTGGCTTTGGTTTTTTATTTAGCATTATATGTAGGTTTTTTTTGCTTATTACAAAGATTTTTTGTTTTACATATCTCTTCGTGGATATTACATGTACTTTTTGGGGGGTTTTTGTGGGTCTTTTTAGAATTATGCCGCACTTATTTTCTTTCGGGTTTTCCCTGGGCACTTTTAG
This sequence comes from bacterium, assembly GCA_023132075.1. Lineage (GTDB taxonomy): Bacteria > CBDUZB01 > JAGLHV01 > JAGLHV01 > JAGLHV01 > JAGLHV01. The sequence continues at coordinate 1,868 of JAGLYT010000198.1, read as the reverse complement.
GCTATTCACAATGGAAAAATACATTTTTAATTCAAATTGCGGAATTTACCGGGTGTTATGGTGTTTCTTTTTTGATTGTAATGGGTAATATCACTTTTAGGAAGATGATAGTTCCCCAATGGCAGGGAAAAAAACTGCGTAAAAAAGTAAAAATTCTGGTTTTTGCAGTAATTGTTTTGAGTATATGTTATGGTTATGGATATTTTGTGATTAATCAAGCAGAAAAGAATGATAAAAATGCTCAATCTTCACTTAAAACGGTTGTTTTGCAAGGGAACATTCCTCAAAAAATGAAATGGGATAGTGCTTATAAATTGCAAATTATGACTATTTATGAGAAATTAGTGAAGGAGGTAAAGCCGTTAAATCCACGATTAATCGTATGGCCGGAAGCTGCTTTACCCGGATATACAAAATATGACCGGGATTTAAATTGTTGGCTGGAGACAATAATAAAACAAAGTGAGTGTAATCATATTATAGGAGGTCCGGATGTAGAATATAGTAAAAATAATTTTGAAAAAGAAAAATATTATAATTCGGCTTTTTTATTTTCGTCCGATGGGAAAATATTAAATCAGCATAATAAAATACATTTGGTTCCTTTTGGGGAGACGGTTCCCTTGAAATGTTTATTTTCTAAAGTATTCAATGTTTTAAATGAAATAGGAGATTTTGATAAGGGGAAGGAATTAAACATTTTAAAACTTCCTACGGCAAATACAGGAACTATTATTTGTTTTGAAGTTATTTTTCCTTGCCTGGTAAGGCATTTTGTAAAAGGGGGAGCAAGAATAATGATAAATATTACCAATGATGCCTGGTTTGGAAAAACTTCCGCTCCCGAGCAACATTTTTCTACTTGTGTATTTCGAGCTGTAGAAAATAGGGTAAGTATTGTTAGAGCTGCTAATACCGGTGTTTCCGGATTTGTAGATGCTTTTGGAAGGGTAAAAAAAAGTACTCCTTTATTTGTAGAAGGATGGCTCTATGATGATGTTTATCTGTCAGAAAAAAAATCTTTTTATACTAAATATGGGGATGTGTTTGCTTATGGATGTTCTATTCTGGTAGTAATTTTGATGGCAGTTGCAAAAAAAGAAACAAAGAAGAAAAAAGGTAATAAATATTTTTGTAAAAATCGGGTAAAAAGATGTTGACAAGCAGTTTTCTTTTTAGTAAAATTTTACTCGCAAACTAAACAAATTTTGTATGTTGATTTTTAACAAATGCGGGGTTAATTAATAAAAGATAAAAAATCAATACTTTCAGTTTGATGATTAAGTTAGGAAAGTGTTGGTTTTTTATTTTTATCTATAATGTTATGTTATACAAGACATAATTGATTTTGCAAAATTATCTATTTAACGTCGTTGTGGATAATTTTTCGATAATACTCAGGATAAATTTCAATTTTCCATATAGAAGCTAGTATGCTAATTGATAATATTTTGTAAAAGTTTTAATGAATGGCGAAAAAGGAGGATTTTAACGTGGCGGGCAACAGGACATATTTAACTAAAGACGGTTTTGAAAAATTAAAGAAAGAATTGGAACATTTAAAGAAAGTCAAAAAGCCGCAGTTGTCTAAAGAAATTGGTGTTGCCAGAGAACTTGGTGATTTAAAAGAAAATGCGGAATATATTGCTGCAAAAGAGACTTTGGGGCAGGTAATGAGTAAGATTGTTCAATTGGAAACAAAGTTGAGTACGGCCAGAATTATTGATAAAGATAAAGTTCCAACCGATAAAGTATGTATTGGAGTAACCGTAAGAATCCAGGACACAAAAACAAATGAAAAATTAGAATATGGTTTAGTGGGAACGGATGAGGTAGATTTGGTCCAGAATAAAATTTCCATTAATTCT
>JAGLYT010000197.1 GCA_023132075.1 bacterium | reverse complement strand
CCCATATTGTAAATAGTCATTGGGCTGACCATAATAATTCTTGGAAAAAACTATTCCCTTCGCCAACATTATAACCAACAAACTAATACTGATAATTAATACTTTTTTTATCATCTCTTTTCACCTCAGTGAATTTCAAATTTCTCCAATTTTTAAATCCCCCTAACCCCCTTTTTCAAAGGGGGGAAAACTGTTTTTTTCTTTTGTCTGTCATCTGTGAACTGTCTTTAGCTGTCTTTTATCTTTTATCTTTGTCTTTTCTTCTGTCTTTCGTCTGTCATCTTTCGTCTCTCGTCCTTCGTCTCTCGTTTTTGTCTGTCCTTATTTTACTACGGCAATTTTACGAATTATCTCTTTTCTTTCTTTTTGGATGTAAATACGGCAGATATATCCACCGTTACCTATGACCTCTTCCAGACCATTCCTTCCCCACCAGGCAATACTATTGATTAAATCTCCCCCGTTTTCCCCTTCGCGAAAGCTTTTTTTCCAGACAACCTGGCCTAAAAGGTCATAAATTGTAATGGTTACTGATGAAGGTTGGTAAAGATTGTATTCAATGAGCGTCGGTTCTTTTCCCGCCCGGAAAGGATTGGGATAATTAATTGCCTTATTTATATTTAGAAAGGACACACTAATATAAATACTTTTACTTACCTTCATTGTTTCCTGGTGACCATTCTGGTCAACAGCATAATATTCAAGCGTGTAAATACCTATCTCGGGAATAAAAAATTCTCCCGTATATTCCTGCCACTCTCCGCCGTCAATCCTATAATAAATTCTATCTACTCCAATTTGAGAAGTAGCAGATAAAATAATCGGTGTATCGGATTTTAAGTGAATCGTCTCTCTTAATTCACTACATACACCGGTAAAACTCATCGTTGTCTCAGGAACCCCGTGTATCTGAATACTAAATTCCCTGGAAACCTGATCCGTAAATACTAAAATAACAATCTCCCCGTCCCGGGCATCCTTATTGCAAGTCACACTAACTGTTGCTTCTCCCAAATTATTGGTAAGGTCAAAATCAGCGTTTAAAACAGCTTCCCCCTGCATAATTCTAAAATCTACCCGGGCATTAAGTATTTTATTACTGTGCTCATCTTCAAGCGTAGCTATAATAGGAATGATTCCCTCGGGCTCAACAGTCAGGGAAGATACATTAAGAGAAAGAACCGTCCCCAGTCCTGCCGTAATCGCAATATCAGTAGAAAAAGTATCCGCAACCAGGCTTGCCGGGTCCCATATTTTAAAGAAAATATTCTCTATATTATCATAAGTCTGGGCTATTGTTATTCTTCCTCCCTGTAATGTGGCAGTAACCACTCCTAAATTACCGGTAGCTAAAAGCCCGTTTACAGAAGAATATGCCTCTATATTCAAGGAATGATCCTGTGTGGTAATTAAATTACCCGTTTCGGTATCATGCAATTCAATTGTTAAGTCAAAAGTATTAGGCGGACCCACCATTGCCTGAGCCGGGACAAAAACTTCATATTTTTTAAAAGTAGCAATTACATTAATTATATCACTATAAGCAACCCGGCCGAATCCATCGGTTATTTTAATACGAATATCCTCTACCAGATTGTAACTTTGACTGTTTATGACGACACTGCCGTTATCCAATACTGCTTCCGTCACTCCCAATACACCTGTGGTCGGTTGATAATCCGTGGTAACCGCTTCCATATTAAAAACATGGTTAGCAATTAAAGGAGCCATGGTATTGCCGTCGATTAAATTAACAGTCATGGCAAACTCATCCGGAGGACCCGAGGGAGCATTAACCGGCGTAACAAATTGATAAGTAGCATAAGAGACCGGGATAGTTACTGTTTGTATCGGTTTAGAAGGATTATCCTCATCCGAACAGGTAACATCTATGTCTCCGTTATTATTAAGCGTTATTACAAAGGAAGTCCTTCCGTTTACAAAAAGGTCACCCTGATTAAACGGATTAGTATCATCTAAAGAACCATCACTGGAAGCCAGCCGGATATGGTCTCCATTAAAACTTTCAGCTAAATTCCAATATTGGTCTACTGCCCTTACACTGACAGTAAAAGACAATCCTGCCTGCTGGGCAGCAAGAGCACCTAATTTTCCCGTCGCACTACTATTTCCGGGATTAGGCGTTTCGCCCGGAGCAACAATCTGCAGTTTCTTATATCCATCGGGTTTAATGCGAAATATTTTACTGGTTCCCTGTAAAGTATGGGTATCGGAAATAATAAAGTAAACATTTTCCGCTTTGGTATAACTCTGAGTAACATTGACTACACCTGAATTGAGATAATCATTGGCTACCCCCAAAGCACCTGTACCTATTGCCCCGTTATCAGCCGAACGAATTTCTATATTTACCTGACGATCCCAGGTAGTAACTATCTGACCGGTAGAACTGTCTTTAAGTTCAATAACCATAGAAAATTGCTCGGGAGGACCAACCGTAGCTTCATCAGGGACGGTAACATCATAATAAAGGCCTAACGCCTCCATCACAATCGGGGCACTATATTTTTCCCTGCCGTAATCATCAGTCACTTTAATACGAATAGTTTCGGCTAAATTATAACTCTGTTCGGAAATAGAAACTGTCCCATTATTTAATGCTGCCGTAGTAACTCCCAAAGTGCCGCCGGCCGGAGTATAATCAGTTAAACAAGGGCTTAAAGTAATTCCGTTATTAGCTCCCGGCACAGGAATTCCTCCACCGTCTACGAGCTTTATTGTCATAGCAAAAGTAGAAGGAGGCCCGGCAATAAAAGGAGGAGGAGAGGTTATTACAATTTCATATTCATATCCGGCTAATACATTAATGTCAACCGTTCCCGAAGTTTTAGTCATATCGGTAAAATCAGAAGCATCTAAAGTAACTACAGCGACACTGGCTAAGTAAATTTCAAAATCCATTTCCCCTGCTACAAAAGGTGAATTCTGATTGGCAGGATTAGTATAAGGAGCAATGGTATCTAAAGAACCGTCACCGGAGGTTAAACGAATTTGTTTTCCGTTTAAATTCGTTACCCTGTTCCAATATTGGTCTACTGCCATAACCTTTACGGTAAAGGATTGGTTAGCGGTTTGATTGCCCGGTAAAGCAGATGTTTTCCCTGTAGTAGAGCCGGGATCCGCTGCCTCACCCGGAGCTATTATCTGTAATCCAACATACTCTGCCGGATTAATGAAAATAGAACTGGTATCCAATATAATCGGTATAGCTTTATCATAAGCAGTTGTTATTTGTATACCGGCGGTCCGATAAATTATCTGGAAAAAACCCTCGCCATCTACCAGCACCTGACTGCTGGAAGGAATCACCGAATAATCACTGGTAAACATTTCTATTGTAGGAGTAACAGTGTCTACCAAATTCCAATAGTCATCTACTGCATATACTGTTGCATTTACCGTATCTCCTGCTTGAGGAGGACTGGCTGAATTTGTTTTACCCGGAGCTACACCCGGGGTATGTGTTTCACCGTCTAAAAGAAGCAGGACCTTAGTATACGCCAAAGGAACCACATCAAAAGCGTTGC
>JAGLYT010000196.1 GCA_023132075.1 bacterium | reverse complement strand
TTTAATTTGTTCTGTCATATAATTAAAGGCATCAGCCAGATCTCCTAACTCATCATTTGTTGACTTTAAAACTCTTTTAGAAAAATCACCTTTAGCTATGTTCCGGGTCAGTAAAGACATTTTTTTTATTGGTTGGGAAATAAATATAGAAGCGATAAAACTAATAATAATTGCCACGACAAAAGCAAATAAAAGTGCACCCTTCAATAATTTTTTCAAATGGTTGGAGATTAATTCAATTTCGGAAAGAGGCATTGACAATCTTATTATGCCCTCTGCTTTATTTTGGCCGAAAGTATTAGCAATATAAAGCATATCCTGCTTTATCGTGGTACTGAAACGCCTGCTCTCTCCTATCCCGGAATGCAAAGCTTGTTGAATCTCGGGCCGATAGAGATGATTTTCCACTTTCCCCAGAATATCCCGGGTTAGTTCCGAATCAGCTAAAACTATTCCTTCCGGATTGATAATAGTAACCCGCAAATTTAAATCATCAGCAGTTCTTTGTGAAAAATTATCTAATTCCTGAGATTGAAGGTTTTGAATATGGTATTGTTCTATAAAGGATTTACATAAAGCAGTTTCTTTAAGCAGATTTGTTTTAATCCGTTGGTAGGTATTGGCTTTTAAATTACTATTCAGAAACGAATAAATCCCAAGAAGGATAATGGCAAGAATTGCAGTAAAAACAATTGTAATTTTATGATGAATATTAATTTTCAAATGATTATTCCTTATCACTAAACCTATATCCTATTCCTCTTACAGTTTCAATTAAGTTTCCCACTTTCCCTAATTTTTGTCTTAACCTTTTAACATGCGTATCTACCGTTCGGGTTGTAACCTCAGAGGATATATCCCAAACATCATTCAACAAACTATCCCGTGATTGAACCCTGCCTTTTCTTTGCATAAGAAGAACCAAAAGTTTGAATTCTATGAGGGTTAATTCTACCTCTTTTTTATGGGCAATTACTTTATGCCGGGAAATGTCAATGGTCAACTTATCCGCAGTTAATATGTTTTGGGGAATTTTTTCTTTTTTGTTTCGTTTCAGAATTGCTTTTATTCTTAAAACTAATTCCCGCACACTAAATGGTTTAACTATATAATCATCCGCACCCAGCTCAAATCCGACAATCCTGTCTATCTCTTCACCTCTGGCAGTTAACATAATGATGGGAATGGCAGCTAATTTTTTATCTTGTTTTATTTGTTTACAAACCTGAAGTCCATCCATTTTAGGAAGCATTATATCCAATATAATCAAATCAACAGGTTGTCTGTCTAAGGTTTTTAATGCTATTTCACCGGTTGGAGCTGTTATACAGTCAAAACCCGCCTTTTCCATATTATACTTAATAAGCTTGGAAAGATGTTTATCGTCCTCAACAACTAAAATTCTTTTTTTAGACATTTAAATCGATTTTCTCCTTTATTGATTAATTATTTTGGGCTATTCGCAAATAATGTGGAATGATACAAACATAAATATTAAAAAAATTAGAAAAATAAATGTAAAATGTGTTTTGAACCATTATTCTTTATCGTTTTCTCTGGTCATCGGCACAAATCTGACAGGAATGATATCAGTAGTTTTTATTTTTCCGTTTATTTTTTTCAATAATTTCAATTCCTGATAGTACACCCCTACCGGAATAACCATCCTTCCGCCTTCAGCTAACTGTTCAATTAAAGGCTGAGGAATATAGGGTGGAGCACAGGTGACAATAATCCCGTCAAAAGGAGCGTGTTCTTTCCATCCCAGATAACCATCACCACATTTTACAGTAACATTACCGTAATTCAGTTCCCGAAGTATTTTTTCTGCATTTATAGCTAATGACTCTAATATTTCAATGGTATAAACTTCTTTGGCTAATTCCGCCAATATCGCCGCCTGATATCCTGAACCCGTTCCAATTTCTAAAACCTTCTCGTTACCCTTTAATTGTAATAATTCGGTCATTAAAGCAACTATATAGGGTTGAGAAATAGTTTGTCCTTCTCCGATTGGGAGGGGATAATCATCATAAGCAAGTGTTTGTGCAGTTTGGGGAACAAATTTATGCCTTTCAACCTTAAACATTGCTTCCAGCACCCGTTCGTCTTTAACCCCTCTACGCTTTATCTGGGCATCTATCATTTCTTTTCTGGCTTGAGCAAAAACTGCCTTTTCATTTGTATCAAATTCCTTCATTTTATTCGTTTCTCCTTTACAAGCACTTAAAAAAGAAATTGCCGCCAAAACAATTAAAACATTCTTCCTGTTCACTGCTCCCTCTGCCCTTTATTGTTTACCATAAACTTAACCCTGTTTCAAAGTCATTTTTTCTTTCTAATTTTCCTCCGACAAGTTCCTGAATATAATATTCGGCGGCAAATACGGCAGATTCGGGCATAAGATGCCCTCCGTAACATTGCCCCTGATGATCCGCTAAAGTTATATGGGCATGAACAAAAATCTCCGAATCCTTCAAAGATATATTCCCTACACATGTTGTTATTTCCAATTTTTTATTTAAACTTACACACCCGGTATATTTTTTATTGTCCTGGTCATAATATCCTAACTTTACCTGCGTTAAAGCCCCTATAACGGAAAAAGTGCCTAAGCGTATATTTTTCTCTTTACAAAATTCAGTCAGGGAAAATAAAAGGTCTACTTTTGATTTAAATCTTCCCATAAATAATCTGCCTTTTTTCACTTGCATTTTTTATTTCTCCGTTTTATTAATAGATTCAACCTTTTGCAAAACATCTTTTTTCCCCGCCCGTCAATAATTCTCACATATCATTGTCATTCCCGCCAACAAGCAACAGAGCAAGCTCTGTAATTATAATTATGCTCCAGTCTGCAAATATGCCTTCTGACTTGATCAGGGGTACGAGATGATAGAAAATAATTTATTTTTTAATCAAAATTAAGTATCAAACCTTTTTTGCCATTTTCATTGTCGTTTTGGTTATACAAAACATGCAATGTTCCGCTTTCTTTGAATATTTGTTCTATTTTCCCGATAAGGATGTTTTTTCTTGATTTTAGGCTTATAGAATGCATCCCCTCTTTTAGTTCTAATGTCAGTCGAGGCGGAGGTTGTTGTATTCCATTGTTTAAATTTCTGCCGAATGAAATCTTATCAAAAACCAACTCATCGTCAATAAATATTTTAAAAGAATCTCCTAGTTGAAAATATGATTCCTTTAGAAAGTCAATCTTAATTTTTATTTTATCCTGCAGGGTCTTAACAATTAAATCTTTAGCCTTTAAATCACAAAACACTGCTAATACCGTATTTTTATTGAATATTTGTTCAGTTTTTTTTATAACATCAGTACCTTTTAATTCTACGGTTATAGTATGATATTTTCCCGTGCTCACATTTATTATCGGCTCAGAATCATCTTTTATTGATTGGATTAAAATTCTATCAAAAACTAATCTGCCGTCAACATATATTTTAAAAGGATACTTTAATTTTGTATTTCCATCTTCTTCCGAATTATATGTATACAAAAACAATCTAATTTTTGCCATTTCTCCGGGCATAAATCACTCCTTCAATAACTTTATTTTTCTTCAAACATATACTCTTTATTTTAAATCTTC
>JAGLYT010000195.1 GCA_023132075.1 bacterium | reverse complement strand
CTGCATATACTGTTGCATTTACCGTATCTCCTGCTTGAGGAGGACTGGCTGAATTTGTTTTACCCGGAGCTACACCCGGGGTATGTGTTTCACCGTCTAAAAGAAGCAGGACCTTAGTATACGCCAAAGGAACCACATCAAAAGCGTTGTTATATCCGTCCTGCCCTATACCGTTATCACAGGAAAGAATTACTTCTTTCATCGCCCGGTAAATAGTAACCGGTATATTTGCAGCCACACCACCAACAAAAGTGATAGTAAGGGGTACAAAGGTTCCATCCCCGGTATTAGCGGAAAAATCAATCGTATTATTATAATTAGTTACTGTATTATCATTAAAATCCTTTGCCGTTACGGTCACCAAAAATGCTGTATCTACTGTTTGCGGAGAAGTGACATTAGAAAAGCTAAAGTGATTTAAAGCCCCGTGGTTAACCGCAATGGTTACAGTATCGTTTTTAGCCGGAGCACTTACATCCTCAGCTTTTATCCACTGGGGTCCCAATATCCCTAACTCTACGGAAAAATTCTGAACAGCACTGCCTAAAAGTTGAGGAATAGCATCTTTAAACAAATCATCTGGCTTAGCTAATATATCCCCTGAAGTAAACAACACTGTCGGATAAGGCGTTGTTTCTATACGATTCCAATATTTATCCGCAGCTACAACTGTTACCGGAAACTGTAGATGCGATTCCTGATTGGAAGGAGCACCCTGTTTACCATCAGGCTCAATAAGAGTACCCGGGTCTAAATTTTCACCCGAGGCAACCAGAACTATTTTTTCATATTCTCCGGCATGAATACTAACATCACTGCCGGTTCCGTTTCTCCCTGCTCCGGTAACTGTCAGATTCTGTAATTCATGAGCGTAAGGATAAAAATTATCACAGGTAGTAAAAAATACTACACGGTAATCCTCGTATCCACCTCCCGGAAGAGTATTTCCGTCATCAATAGAATCTATATAACCGGTAGGACAGATGATATTAATCGCTGTTCCTGCTACCGAGCCATCGTCTATAGTATTCCAATAAGCATCAGTGGCAATGACCCGCACGGTTACCGTACTTACCCCGGCCACAAAGGTATCCGGCACATTACCGCTTTTCCCGGTACCAATACCCGGGGTTTGATATTCCCCATTTCCCAATTCATCACGCAAAAGCACTAATAGCTGGGTAAACGACCCATAATTAACAATAAAATTGTTGCTATCGGAAAAATGCCCTGCTTCGTCATCTACAGTTAAATAAACCTTTGCTTCCGACTTGGTAACCTGTACATTGGCAGTAGCTATTCCGGCAGTAAAATTAATACCGGTAACTGTAATTGTTCCCGGACCGGTATTGGCGGATAAAGTAATCCCTGCTTGATTGTATGTATTAAGTAAGTTGTTATAGGCATCATAAGCAGTTACCGTTATAGTAAAAGCAGTAGTAGTTACCTGGGGACTGGGAATGGCATTAAAGACATAACAATCTATCCCTGCGGCACCAACACTAATAGTTGATTGGCTGGTGGTAGCATTAGTAGTTTCGTGAACCGTTACTGTTTGATTACCTCTGGTTCTAAGCTCAATATTATTAAAAACCTCCGGATTATCACTCATTGCCATTGTCGCCGGAAAAACCACCGGTAAAATTGCTAATGGGTCAATAGAGGAAAACCCAATATCAGGAAAACCGCTATTTACCGGATTCCAATATTGGTCCACTGCATATACTTTAACATTCAAGAACGGTACTCCTGCAGTCTGAGCAGTAGGCGTTCCCTGCTTTCCCGTTCCGGCAGTTGTTCCCGGAACTATTGTTTCACCGGGGAAAATAAGTAAAATTTTATCAAAAACATCAGGGTCTACAGCAATCTCATCACTCTGTCCGTACGGAGCCTGCGCCTGGCCGGGATAAGTAACTGTATTAACGGCATAAATTGTATTATAGTGAGTAATCGGATCAGAACCATATAAAGTCATCATTACATTCGCAACACCATTTACAAAAGCTGCACCGGTAATTACAATCGGACTTATCTCTCCTACCTGAGCACTTAGATTGACATTATCGGAAAAAGTTGCTGCTGTTGCATTTTTAGAGTCTTTAGCCGTAACCGTAACATTAAAGGCAACCCCTGCCAATTGATTTCCGGAAGGAACGCTTAATTCAAAATGGTCGACAAAACGATGCAATTTTAAATAAAGCCTGCCATGCCCAATAGTCACCATACTTTTATCCCGGGCATAAAAATAGTGGGTAGTAACTGATTGAGTAGCTCCTACGGTATTTAAAGTCACGGTTATTATTATTTCGCCGTTAGTAAGACTTTCTTCACGGGGAGGATTAAAAGTCGGAGAAGTATCATCATCACTACACTCAATAACCACCGTAGTATTGGAACCCTGACCGGTAGTTACAACAGTATCATCCTCATGCCGGGCAGTAATTCTAATATCAAAAGGTACACTTTGCGTAAAATCCACCGTAGGAGGATCCGTAGGACTGGCCAGCCAGGTAGATGTTGCCACATCCCAATATTCTATTTTTAAATAGTTATAAGCTGCCCGGGCAGATGAAATACCCAAAACACTTATCACTAAAATAGTTGTGAGCAATAATTGTCTAACTTTTTTAAACATTCTATCTTCCTTCCTCACCCGGTTTCTCTTCTACCACCTCTTCTTTTTCTTCTTCTCCGGTTACATCCCCTTGTCTACCGCGCATCTCCATCCCTACTTCTCCCCGCACCGGCACATTAAACCGCACCTTTATTTTTCCTTTCTCCGTCCATTCCTTATCGTCTTTATAAATTACTTTAAATTTATACCGGTATAATCCTTCACCTACCGGCCGCCCTGCCTCATCTTTCATATCCCAGATTACGAGCTTCGGCGGTTGATGTTCCCCCTTTATATTTCTAACCACTCCGCCAAGTTCATCGATTACCTCTAAATTCCACATCCTTACTTCAAACCGTAATTCTCCTACATCAAACTGCAGTTCATTATGCAGCCCTTCTAATACATACTCTCCTTTTCCCGCTCCTTTTTTTAACTTCGGTACTGCCTTACCCCGATATAAATTAAACCATTTTAAACTGAAACTTACCCGGTGTAAATCCCCTAACGTTTCATGCCCGCTGTAGGCATAATCTATTCCTATAGGACCCCTGGCCATCCCTAAACCATAGGTAACCTCGCTTAAATGATTTAAACCCGCTCTAAAATTTATTAATTTCCCCCACGGTGATACCTCAAGCCCTCCACAATAGTAAGCTTCTTCCCCTTCTAATCTATTAACATCTATGGTCATTATCAATTTGTCTTTAAACGGCTCCAAGACTAATCCACCCTTGAAATTGGTCTTGTAAACATTCTCTTCGTCCCTCAATGTTACCTTCGGCGTTAAAATATTATCTACAGCTACTCCTATCCTTAATACCGGAGAAAACTGATACATCCCTCCCAAATCAAATCCGTATCCGCTGCCGGCATACCCCATATCTTTTTCCTGCACTAATTTTAAATTTATTCCCGCACATACTCTCCCCATCTTCCTTCCGTAAGAACAAATTATCGTGTTGTGCATTATTGATTCATCGTCACTGATTAAATTATTTAAGTAATCCCTTTCTTCAAATC
>JAGLYT010000194.1 GCA_023132075.1 bacterium | reverse complement strand
CAAAACCCGGCTGCATAAAGAAAACTAAAAAAGCCGCTACTAATGTCCAAACCGTATCAATTGCTACAGCGTTAGTGGCAGCTGTCGCCTCCTCTTCCGCAAAAGCAATTAACGGCAGCACCAAACCTAAATACAGAGTACTTTGTACAGTTACTCTAAATATCCTTTTTAACATTTTTTTAAACATTTTCCTTATTCTCCTTTCTTTATTTACATTAGACTTCTACAAAATAGCTTTTTATATTTTTTGTCATTCCTGCGGAAACAGGAATCTATTGATATTTAAAAAGATTTTAGATTCCGCATCAAGCATGCCCTCTGACTTGATCAGGGGGTGCGGAATGACAGAATATTGCATTTCGCAGAACTCTTATATTTACATACTAAATGCTACAACTAAACCACCATAAAATTCTGCTTCCTGATTACCATCTGCTTCATCTTCTAAATCCCCGAAAGGCATTGAATAATTAATACTGGGGGTAAAAGAACATTTATCGCTTAAAGGAACACCTAAGCTTGCTCCCAAGGCAACATCGCCTCCGTCACCCGCAATAAAAAGTTCCTGGTTAGAACCAATATGTCCACTTAAATCAAGTGTAATTGGACCCTCACCTAAAGCAAGACTATGACATAAAGCCAATACTATATAACTTCCATCTCCGCCTCCGGAATCTTCCTCACTATAATCCTGGTACCAGGTTAAACTGGGTGATAACAGGACACTTAATCCTCCACCAAAATAAATCTCCTTACTAAATCCGTCACCTATAGGAAAATCATAATAAATATGCCCTACCGACAAACTAAATTTATCTGCACTATAGGTGTAATCAATGGAATAATCAACTTCATCTGAAAAACAAGTGTCCTCAGAATCCATATCGAAACTCCCCCATACACTGGCACTAAAACCATACGCACTTACATATAGCCCTGACTGCATTACAGGGTCATCATCCAGAAGAAAACCCCTCCAAACATACTTAGAGTTTATGGCAACATCTGAACTTACCTCAAAGGCTGATCCGATTAAAACCCCTTCCCCCTCTGCGTACACACTGGTTATTCCAACCCCGGCAACTAAAAAACATCCTAACAAAAACACCATTAATCTTTTAAACATTTAATCTTTACCCCCCTTTTTTTTAAATTTTTTAAAATAACGCTTTTTCCTGTCGTTCTCCGGTCCTTATTCGAACGGCATCATCTATCGGTGAAACAATAATTTTCCCATCACCTAATTTTCCTGTCCCACAAACATCAACCATTATCGAAATTAATTCTTCTACCTGTTCATCTGTAGCATATATTTCAATTTTGGTCTTGGGTAAAATCAGATACGCTTCGGGCCGGGTAGTTTCTCTTCCAAATCCTTTCACTTCCGTAATAGTCATTCCACCTACACCCGCTCCCCGTAAAGATTCTTCTAATTCTTTTAACTTTTCGGCACGGATGATACATTCAATTTTTTTCATTTTAAATATCACCTCCTTTTATTACAAATATTAAGCCCAAATATCTAACTTTCCCCTTTTTTGATATTACCGCTCACTACTCTTTATGCAACTATATTGCCAAATTATTTAAAAAAGAAAAAACCACTTAGGTTTATTTTTAAACTTAAGTGCTTTTCTATAAAATACGTTAAGAATTTATATTAAAAATAAATTTATTTTTTTTTCACATATTTTTCATGAACTGTTTTTTTAATTTTTTTATGCTTTTTTTTTAGCACTTTGATTAAATTTTAACATCTTTGCTATATTTATACTTTATTAATTCTTATTTATAATCCATTTTGCCGCTTTTCTTTTGCATTACCCCATAGAACCCATACTGGCAAAGCTAAAAATCCCGCCAAAATTAATTTCGGGCACCTTGCCGCGACACATAAACAGGGTAGAACTAATTATTTCAAACTTGTACTTTATTAATATTTTCTCTGCTATTTTGTTCGTTGAAGGAACATCTAAGACTATTTTACTTCCAAACTTCAAATCAGACAAAGCCGAAACAAATAATTTCTCAGCTATATCTTCATTTTCAGTTTCCAATTCCCAGGGGCCGATAGTAATAAAGTCTCTTATGCCGCCATACATTAAAAATCCAAAAGGTTCAAGATGTGACTTAAAATTACGCAAAGATAAAAAGCGGGAAATTAAAAAAAATCTTTCTTCTTTCCATAAAAGAGCATCTAATTCCACAAAACTTGAACAATCCGGAATAACTTCGGATAAATTTTCTACACTATTAACAGGTTTCACTGCTCTGCCCAGCCAACGATTTACCGGCACAACTCTCTTAAAACCAAACCTCTTATACAATTCCTCTGCCTGCTCAGCTGCATTTAAAAAAATTTGCTCTTTTTTTTCTTTGTTTAAATAATTAATTGCCCGAAATAAAAGCTCTTTACCGATTCCTTTTCCCCGGTATTCTTTAGCCACAATAAAATTACCTATCCAGGCACTTTTACTATAGCAAAAAGTCATAATAGAACCAATCACCCAATCATCTATGGTACAAACAAAGCATCCTTTGGGATTAAATTTAAGAAACATCAGGAATTCACTTAAATCGGATATCCAGCCTTCCTCCAAAGCCATTTGTAAAATAGCCGGTAAGTCTTCTTTATTCATATGCCTTATATGCATTTTCCTTACTTCCCCTGCACACACACTATTTTTGCAATATTGCGCTCTCTTTTTGTTTATCTCCAGGATGTCATAGGAAAGACATGACCTTTAATTCAATTTGAGTTAAACCGGTTTTATCCTCTTTATGACAATCACAATATTCTTTCTCTTTTATCATACGGCAATTGTCCTCTTTAAATATATTTTCCGGAAAATCTACCTGAACAATCCTGCCATTATTTAACATAACAACCCGGTCAGCTAAGGCAAAGGCTTCTTCAAAACAGTGTGTAACATATATAGTAGTAACGCCCAACTTCCTCTGAAGTTTGTGAATCTCCGTTCGTAAATATCTGGCAGTGTTAAAATCCAGGCTGTTTAAAGGTTCATCAAAAAGCATAATTTTAGGAGATGGAGCAATGGCTCGCGCCAGAGCAACCCTCTGTTTTTCCCCGCCACTTAAATCTTTGGGATAGCGATGAGCAAGATGTTCTATTTCCATTAATTTCAACAACTCATCTACCCTTGCTTCCACTTCATCTTTCACTTTACCCTGCATGCGGAGCCCATAGGCTATATTTAATTTAACATTTAAATGAGGAAATAAGATTAAATCCTGAAAAAGATATCCTGTTTTTCTCCGGCAAACAGGAAGTTTATCTACCGAAACATCATCAAACAATACCGAACCTTCATATTCACTGAGTCCGGCAATAACATTAAGTAAGGTGGTTTTCCCTGCACCTGTCGGGCCCCAAAGAACCAAAAATTCTTTATCAAATATTTCCAGGTTTATTTCCTGACATATAAAATTTTTAATGTTTTTTAATTTAATATTAGGCATACTGTCTCCATTTATGAGTCAATTTGTATTCAAGATAAATAAAAAACCTCTCAAAGATTAAACACATCACTGCTAAAACAATCAAACATACAATAATTATGTCTATTCGCAGCAAGCTCTCTGCCCTCATCAATAAAGCCCCAATGCCAGTGGGAATAGCCACCATCTCAGCAGCTA
>JAGLYT010000193.1 GCA_023132075.1 bacterium | reverse complement strand
TTGGATAAGGAAACAGGTGAAAAGATTTTTCAATTGTTGTTAGATTTAAATAAGAGTAGAATGGCCACCTTAATTATCGTTACCCACAATGAAGAATTGGCGAAACATTCTGACAGAGAGATTCATTTGGAAGATGGACGGATAGTGGTATAAAACATCTGAAAGCTAAGAGTTTTAAAAAATAACTTTTTTATCTTTTTGTCGGTTTTTTTGTTCGGGATCATAGGGAGGGATAATTTTCGGTAGAAGTTTCGTGGTTATTTCGCAAAGGTCTTAGAAAGTTACAATTAGGGAGGGAAAGAAGTGCTTTGTGATATATGTCATAAAAGAGAAGCTAGTATTCACTTTACGGAAATTATAAATGATAAAATATTTAAGTTTCATCTTTGCGAAGAATGTTCCCGGATGAAAGGGGTGAAAATGTCTTTTGATAAAGTACCTTTTTCTATCGTGGATTTGTTAGCCAGTCTTTCCGGTCTGGAACCTTCTTTAAGAGTAGAAAAGAAAATAGAACAAAGATGTAAAAAATGTAATATGAGTTTTGAAGATTTTAAACAGAAGGGGCGATTAGGTTGCAGTGAATGTTATAATGTTTTTGCTAAGCAATTGCAATCTCTCTTAAAGAGAATTCATGGTTATAATCAACATACGGGGAAGAGCCCGTTTCCTAAAAAAGTGAAGAAAAAGGATAGGGTTTTTTTAGATATACAAAATTTAAAAAAAGAACTTTCCGAAGTTATAAAGATAGAGGAGTATGAAAAAGCAGCAGTGATTAGAGATAAAATAAAGGAAACGGAAAAAAAATTGAGCAAAAAAGGTAAAGGGAGTGAGGAAAAATGATGCAGTTAATCCGGATGTGTAAGAAAAAAAGTAAATGGTGGAAAGAAAAAGGCCCTTTTTTTGATGTGGTTATTTCTTCCCGTATTAGATTGGCTCGGAATTTATCCCTTTTTCCTTTTCCCCATAAAGCAAATAATGCTCAGCAAAAAGAAATACTGGAAAAGAGTGAAAAGGCAATAAAAGTTAATCAATATATGAAAGACAGCCAAATATTACGCTTTTCGGAATTGGATAAGATAGATTTGCAGTTACTTATGGAAAGACATTTGATAAGTTATGAGCATTCTCTTGGGCAAGGATACGGTGGGGTTGCTATAGATAAAAAAGAAGTAGTCAGTATAATGATTAATGAAGAAGATCATTTGCGTCTACAGGTTATTTATTCCGGATTACAACTGTTCAAAGCCTGGGCGCTGGCGACGAAAATAGATGACAAATTAAACGAAAAAATTAATTATGCGTTTTCTCATCAGTGGGGTTATTTAACTGCTTGTCCTACCAATGTAGGTACAGGGTTGAGAGTTTCTTGTATGATGCATTTGCCGGTGTTAGTTTTAACCCGGAAAATAGATGCTGTTTTGCGTAATCTTTCAAAAATAGGGTTTGTAGTTAGAGGATTATATGGAGAAGGGACTGAGGTAATGGGTGATTTATTTCAAATTTCCAATGCGGTTACTTTGGGGCAAAGTGAGGAGTCTATAATTGATAATATTGAACGGGTGATAAAGCCGATTATAGAATTTGAAAGGCAAAGCCGGATAAAATTGATGGAAAAAAACAAGGTAGGAGTAGAGGATATGATTTATAGAGCATATGGAATATTGAAGTATATCCGCTCGATTACTTTTAGTGAAACAATGGATTTATTGAGCAAAATCAGATTGGGGTTGTATTTGAATTTAAACCTGGACTGTGATATTTCTTTGGTTAATGAACTTATGATTCTGAGTCAGTCGGCTCACATTCAGGAATTAATAGGGAAGCCGTTGTCTGTTGTTCAGAGGGATGAGTTGAGGGCGGAATTAATACGGAAGAGTTTTAAGAAATAAACTTTAGGGAGTCGAAGGGGCTTGGGTTTAATAAAATTCAAATGAAACAGATGTACACTATAAAACGAATTTTTTTTCAGGGGGGTGTAAAGAAAGATGCTTAACAGATTTACGGAAAGAGCACAGAAGGTAATACTTTTAGCTCAGGAGGAAGCAAAAAGATTAAATCATGATTATTTGGGAACAGAACACATTCTTTTAGGCTTGGTTGCTTTAGGGGAGGGTGTGGCTGCCACTGTATTGATTAATTTGGGGGTGGATTTAGAAAAAGTTCGTAAGGCAGTAGAAAAAATTGTGGGAGTCGGAGAAAGTGTTCTTGTGTTGGGAGAAGTTCCCTTTACTCCTCGTGCTAAAAAAGTTTTGGAATTAGCCGTTGAAGAAGCACGAAAAATGCAGCATCGTTATGTTGGGACGGAACATCTTCTCTTAGGATTGATTCGTGAGGGAGAGGGGATTGCTGCAAGAGTATTGGAAAATTTAAAACTAAATTTGGAAAGAGTAAGACAGGAAACAATTAATCTCTTAGGAGAAATTTCTTATATTCAACCGGGTACTAAAGAACAACAACAGCCTGTATGTGAGCGAAATAAAACACCGACCCTCGATGAATTTGGCCGTGATTTAACTGTTTTGGCCGGAGAGGGTAAATTAGATCCTGTAATTGGCAGGGAAACAGAAATAGGAAGGGTTCTTCAAATTTTATCCCGTCGTACTAAAAATAATCCGGTCTTAATCGGGGAACCGGGTGTGGGTAAAAGTGCAATAGTAGAAGGATTAGCGCAAAGGATATCATCGGGCAATGTTCCCGAACCCCTATTAAATAAGAGAGTAATTACTTTAGATATGGGTGGTGTGGTTGCCGGAACCAAGTATAGGGGAGAATTTGAACAAAGATTAAAAAATATTATGGAGGAAATACGGCGAGCGAAACATAATATAATTTTATTTATTGATGAATTACATACTGTGATAGGGGCAGGGGCAGCTGAAGGAGCGATGGATGCTTCCAATATGTTAAAGCCTGCTCTTTCTCGGGGAGAATTACAGTGTATTGGGGCAACTACCCTGGATGAATACAGGAAACAAATAGAACATGATGCAGCTTTAGAAAGAAGATTTCAGAGTATTATTGTCGATCCCCCCACGGTTAAGGAAACAATAGAAATTTTGCAGGGTTTGCGGGATAAATATGAAGCTTTTCATCGGGTAAAATATAGTGATGAGTCCTTGCGGGCAGCTGCAGAGTTGTCTGATAGGTATATTTCGGATCGTTTTCTTCCGGATAAAGCAATTGATTTAATTGATGAAGCAGGTTCCAGGTCAAGATTAATGTCTTCGTTTTTACCGGAGGAAGTGAAAAGGATGAGGGGAGAAATTGACTTAGTAATTAAAGAAAAAGAAGCTGCTATTTCCGTCCAGGATTTTGAAAAAGCCGCAAAATTTAGGGATAAAGAAAAAAAATCGAAATCTAAATTAAATGAAACAAAGAAAAAGTGGAAGGAACGAAAAATTGAAACGAAAACTATTAGAGAAGAAGACATTGCTTCTATTGTTTCTGATTGGACCAAAATACCGATAACAAAATTGACAGAATCAGAAACGGAAAAATTGCTACACATGGAAGAGGAACTTTATAAAAGAGTAGTAGGACAGGAAGAAGCGGTCAGGATTATTTCTCAGGCAGTGAGGCGTTCGCGCACAGGATTAAAGGATCCCCGTCGTCCCGTGGGATGTTTTATTTTTTTAGGTCCAACAGGTGTAGGTAAAAC
>JAGLYT010000192.1 GCA_023132075.1 bacterium | reverse complement strand
GAAACCATAGATTTCCATAAGTAAAATACAAAAACCCGTAAAAAAAACAAGCTATGAGTCCTACTTTAGTTCCGAAAAGATATTTTGCTAATTTCCAAACAGCCAGAATGGTAATTAAAGACCATAATAAATCAAAAAAATAAATCCCTTTTATTGTATTCCCTAAAATCATTATTACAAAAGCATATATAAAATATATCCCGGGGGGCTTCATATCAAAATTATCGGTATAGGGAACTTCACCATTTAAAATTCCCTGTCCCATATAAAGAAACATACTATTATCCTTTGCCGGGGGATAATTTAAGATTACTGCTCCGTGTAAAAAAAGAACCAAAATTATTCCCCAAAGAATAAATTTTTCGTTTTTTTCAATAAAGTTAATTTTTGTTTTTTTATTCATTTTTGATTACCTTATAAGGCCTGTTTTGTCCTAAAACGGATAAAAAATAAATCCACTTAAACGACTAAGTATTTTCCATATCTAATCATTGCGAATGGCAAATTCAATAATCTTTACTCCCGCTAAAATAACTCTTTTTAGTTCATTTAAACTACTAATCCGCCTCAACCATCCTAAAAAATAAGACGGACGCAAATAAAAACTTTGGTAGGCCTTATGTATGCTTCTTTCCAGTTCCTTTTTAGTCAAAGAAGTAAACGTTTCATTGAAAAATGCTTTTGTATGAATCTTATTTAAATCACAAGAACTACCATCCTCTATTTCCGGGTAATTTTCAGCCACCTGACGGAAAAGTTTAGTTCCCGGGTAAGGGGTACAAATCCCAAAAGTTACCGTAGCCGGTTCTACTTTTTTTACAAAATCAATTGTCTGCCTGATAGTATCTTTTGTCTCACCCGGACTACCCAGCATTAAATGGGCATGAATATCTATTCCCACTTCATGTGCCCATTTAAAAGTTTTACGGGTCATTTCAAGGTCTATCCCTTTCTCTATAGTATCTAATATCGTCTGTACTCCCGATTCCACTCCCAACTTAATCATATGACATCCGGATTTTTTCATTAACAGCATCATTTCTTTATCCACCGTTCCCACCCGGGCATTACACACCCAGGTTAAATTCATATTTTCTTCTATCATCTTTTCACATATCCGTATATTGCGTTTTTTATAGAAAGTAAAAGTCTCATCTCTAAAAAACACTTCCTTATAGCCCTGTCTTTGAATAACTCTTAACTCTTCTATAACATTTTCCATTGAACGACAACGGGTTCTATTTCCATAAAAAGAAGGTACTGTACAAAAAACACACTTACCGGGACAACCCCGGGAAGTTATCATTGTTGTATAAGGAGTCCTTTTAATAACAGGATTAAAATAATCTACCTCCGCGGGTAACATTGTTCTATCCGGAAAAGGTAAACTATCTAAATTATCTATAAACGGATAGAAATCATTTATAACTGTTTTACCATTTTCTCTATATCCAATACCGTTTATTTTTTTCCACTCCTCTCCGCCTTTTTCTATTCTTTCTATTACATCTCTAATTATAAATTCCGGTTCTCTCCTGACAATAATATCTATAGGATCTTTCGATAAGCAATATTTAGACATAAAAGTCGGATGTGCGCCAAAAATTATAGTAATAAGATTATCATTTTCTTTCTTTAAATCAGCTAATATTGTAACATCCTCATTAAAAGTCATCATAGAAGTAGTCATAATAACCACTTTATATTCATTAATCCGTTTTTTAAAATCATCAAAGACTTTCCTATTACTAGCGGCATCCAATAATTCTACCTGGCAGGCATGCTCTTTTAAAACCGTAGCGACATATACGAGATTAAGGGGTGGAAACTTAGTTCCTCCTATTCTTTTCCCCTTACACCAACATCCATAAATTAAATCACGAACTACATTTCCGGTAATTTTAGTGAACGGATTTAAAATTAGTACTTTCATAATTTGTACATTTTACCTTATCTTTAAAAAATTGATACTAATACCAAAACAGCTCTGACTTATGCTCTACCATAGATTTAATCTCTCAATACCATTTATATATTTCGAACTCTTAGTCATCCTAAAAGGGAAAAAATTGGTAATTTTATCTGCTGATTCATCCTGTTTTTGTTCATATTTTAACTCTAAAATAGTATTAGTAGAATCTGTAGTATGACATAAAAAATTATTATCTTTTGCCTTTAATTGATAATATTCCATTTCTGAATCAATGGTAATTCGATAATTACTATCTGCGGATAAAAAATATTTTCGTTTATAACGGTTTAAAAGAGAAAATTCTAAAGAATTTAAATTTAATTTTAAAATATCCGGAATATTTGATTTTTTTAAAATATTTAAAATGCCGTCTAATTCTAAATCATTGTTAATTGAAAATTTATCGAGGGAAAATAATTTTTTACTACTCCACAGCCCTTTTTTTATCTTGAACTCTAAAATCGGATTTTTAATTTTACCGAATAAATCCCCGTACCAACGAATACGTACTTTTACCCTGACAGTCACACCATTAACCGCATCAAAATAGCTTTTCCTATTAAATGTATCCAGATAAAGATTATTAACAAACCGTTGATAATATATTTCCGAAAACATCTCCGGATTAAATTTAACTATTTGTTCTATTTGATGTTTGGTTAATTCGGAAACAATAAACTTTCGCTCACAACGATAACTATCCTCATTTTTTAAGTATTCTGTAAACATCAATTACGCCTCTTTAAAATAATAATCAATAATGCCGATAGCCCAAGTACTGCCCAAAAGTATTTAACTCCTGATGAGTCCAGTTTGTTTTTTATTTTAGCCAGGACTTTTATTCCTTGCTTCTGCCTAAAATATCTCTCCCAATAATCAAGGCCGTAACATTCAATATAATCTAATTTTGCTCCGGTTAAAGAGATAGGACTAAAGATCACTTTTCCTGACTTATTGACAATAACGCGGCAAATTAAATCCTTTTGGGTATCGCCTATACCAACGGCTACATAAGTAATATTAGACGTAGTATCTTTCTGGTAAAAAAGAGGAAGAGACCAATAACATCCCACATCCCCACTCACAAAATATACATTTTTTCCGGCCAAAGATTTTAATTGTGGCAAAATAATGGCGGAAATAGTATTTGCTTTATTATGATGTGCCAAAGGATAATTTACAAAAGGAATAATTCTATTATAGGGTTCATTTTCAATTGCCCAGAGTAGCCGATGGGAAAAAACAAATATGTTTTTTATCCGGGACGATTTTCTGCAAAGTTCAATGTTTTTCATCATGAATTCTAATTGACCGGTCTCCAGTTTCCCATCACTAATTTCACTATCAAGAAAAATAAACAATTCCGTAGAATATTGAAAACTAAAAAAAGTTTTCCCGAAATATTCCTCATACAATTTACGGTTTGTCATCTCATGATTGCCCGGAGCGTTAAAAACAGGAAAATTAAGTTTTGCTAAAAAACTATTTTTCAGGACTTCTATTTCAAGCCCGCTACTCCTTTGAACAATATCCCCTAATAAAACCATAAAACCCGCACCGGCATTATTCAGCAATGAAATATTAGCTAATATTGAAGCTGCCGGATAAATTGATTTATTATGGGAGCCATAAATATGCCCGGCAACAAAAAAAGAATACCCTCCTGTTTTTTCATTGCAGTTTAGAATTAAATTATTCAACGG
>JAGLYT010000191.1 GCA_023132075.1 bacterium | reverse complement strand
ATTATGATGTGGAAATTTTAGAGATACACCACAATA
This sequence comes from bacterium, assembly GCA_023132075.1. Taxonomy (GTDB): domain Bacteria; phylum CBDUZB01; class JAGLHV01; order JAGLHV01; family JAGLHV01; genus JAGLHV01. The sequence goes on along the minus strand of JAGLYT010000191.1, from coordinate 3,664 downwards.
AGAAAAAAGATGCTCCTTCCGGTACTGCTAACCGAATTGCTGAAATTATTGCCCGGGATTTAAAAAGTGATGTTAATAAAGTTAAAGTATGCGGAAGGGAAGGGATGCTCGGAGCCAGGAAAAAAGAAGAAATAGGTGTTCATTCGGTGCGTGCAGGGGATGTGGTAGGAGAACACACTGTTTTTTTTGCCGGAGAGGGAGAAAGGATTGAATTAATTCATCGTGCTCATAGCCGGGATGCTTTTGCCTCCGGGGCTTTGTTTGCGGCAAAATGGTTGATAGATAAACCTAAAGGTTTATATAATATGGAGGATGTTTTGGATTTAAAGTAGATAAAAAATATATTCGCTAAATACAAAAAAAGGTTAGCCAGTTAAGGGGGGGGGGGGAAGAACAAGAGATGCCGGATGACATATTGGTAAAAAAAATATCATGGATGATTAAAGAAATTCGTAAGATTACTAAAGATGCAGAAAAGGGTGTATCGAAAAAGAAAAAAAAATTAGTGGTTTTTACCCGGGAAGAAAAAAAAGTGAAAGAGGATTCTCTTTATTCAATAGAAAATATCCGTCTTTTAGAGACCCTTGCGTCGCATGCTTTGATTGCTTTTGAAAACACATTACTCTATGAAAAAACGAAGAGAATGACTATTTCCGATGGACTTACGGGTATATATAATTATCGTTATTTTCAAATTAGATTGAAAGAGGAGATAAATAGGTCAAACAGATACAAATTTCCTCTTGGGTTAATGATGATTGATTTGGATAATTTCAAAAAGTATAATGATACTTACGGGCATCTTAGCGGTGATAAGATGTTAAAAAGGGTAGTAGGTATTATTAATAAAAATATACGCATAATAGATGTCTTATGCCGTTATGGTGGGGATGAATTTGTTGTTATTCTACCCAATACGGATATGGAATCCACCGGTATTTCATCAGTAGCGGAAAGAATAAGAAAAAAAGTAGAGCAATCGAGTTTTGTATTTGGTAAAGGCAAAAAAAGGATTAAAATGGGTTTAAGTGTAGGTGTTTCTTTTTATCCCAATGAAGCAAAAAATATGAAAGAATTAATTCTTTTTGCTGATAAGGCAATGTATAAAGCTAAGAAAGCCGGGGGAAATAAATCAGTGATATATCAAACAAAAAAGAACAAACGCAGAAAAAAAATATGAGATATGTAAGGTTTACTTATCATGGTGAAGAAAAAAAAGGGATATGGGAAGAAGAAAAAATAGAAGAAATAGAAGGTGATTTTTGGGAGCAATTTAGAATAAAAAATAAGGAATATAATCTTAATGAGGTGACTTTACTTTCACCCTGTCGTCCCGGTAAAATAGTTGCAGTTGGGTTAAATTATCGTAAGCATGCAGAAGAATTGGGAATGGATATTCCTCGAAATCCGATAATTTTCATCAAACCTTCTACTGCAGTAATTGGTCCGGAAGAAGAAATAATTTATCCTGAGATGAGCAAAAGGGTCGATTATGAGGCAGAATTAGGTGTGGTAATAAAAAAACAAGCTTTTCATGTAGATTCACACAAAGTAAGCGAATATATTTTGGGTTATACTTGTTTTAATGACGTTACTGCCAGAGATTTACAGCAAAAAGACATTCAATGGACAAGGGCTAAAGCTTTTGATACTTTTGCTCCGATAGGCCCGTGTATTGTTAGTGATATTAATCCTGATGATCTTAAAATTGAACTTTATCTAAATGGGAACAGAAAACAATATTCCCGAACTAGTGATTTTGTTTTTAAGGTTGAAAAAATAGTTAGTTTTATTTCTTCGGTGATGACTCTTTTGCCGGGGGATATAATTGCGACCGGGACACCATCGGGAATAGGGCCGATGCATCCGGGGGATGTCGTAGAAGTAGTGATTGAAAAAATTGGTACTTTAAGAAATGTAGTGAAATAAAAATTTTAGTTTAGTAAATAAAAAGAAGATATTTATGTTCGAAAAAAAGAAAAATTTATTTTTACGGGTTTTGGACATTGTTGCAGGATTCCTGGATGATGACATAGAAGAAGATGAATTGCAGTATGACCCGGTTCATATCGGAGCGATGATTGTTTTAACTATGCTCGGGATTTCTATTCTTTTCTGGCTTTTTTGGTCGTTATTGGTTTTTAAGGGTGGTTTATTGGAAAAAGTACAGCCCTTTTTTTTGGTGCTTTTTACGCAAAGTAATTTGGCTGATTTTGGTTATGAATACTGGCATGAACAGGGAATATTTAATGGATGGACTACTAATTTAACAGCTTTGGTTTTTTTATTTTTTTTGATTTGGGGGATTTGGTCAATATTTAAGAAAACAGAGAAAAAAAAAGATGGGGAGAAATAAAAGAATGGTACAGAAGGAAACAAAAGAGAAGTTGAATTTTTCTTATGCCCGGCGGTTAGGACAACTTCCGGGTTATTTATTTGTAGAGATTGACCGCAAAAAAAAGGAGTTAATAAAACAGGGAGTGGATATTATCAATTTGGGTATAGGGGATCCCGACCAGCCCACATTTACCCATATTGTCGAAGCAATGAAAAAAGCCCTGGATAATTCCCGGTATCATCACTATCCTATGGGTACAGGACTGGAACAATTTAGGCAGGTATCAGCTTGTTGGTATAAAAAACGTTTTGGTGTAGAAATAAATTCTGCAAAAGAAATTTACACTTTAATTGGTTCCAAAGAAGGGATTGGCCATTTTCCTCTTGCCTTCATAAATCCGGGGGATGTCGTGCTCATTCCGGAGCCGGCTTACCCTGTATATACAAGTAGCACTATTTTTGCCGGAGGAACTCCTTATTATTTACCGCTCCTGGAAAAAAACAATTTCCTGCCCGATTTTTCTTCCGTTCCACAAGCAATAAGGGAAAAAGCAAAGCTGCTTTTTCTTAACTATCCCAATAATCCTACTGCTGCCGTTGCCGATAAAATTTTTTTTGAAGAGGTTATTCGTTTTGCTGATAAAAATGGAATTATTGTAGTTCATGATGCAGCTTATTCCGAAATTTATTTTGAAGGGGAAAAACCGATTAGTTTTTTAGAAGTTGAAGGGGCAAAAGAAGTTGGAGTTGAGTTTCATTCTTTATCTAAAACGTATAATATGACCGGATGGAGAATAGGATTTGTTGTTGGGAATGAAAAACTAATCAAGGGTTTATCTCAGGTGAAGGATAATTTTGATTCCGGAGTTTTTGACTGTATTCAGGTAGCCGGAATGAGTGCGTTGGAAGATTCTCAGGAGGCGGTAGAAAAAATAAGACAGATGTATAAAAGACGGCGGGATATATTGGTAGAGGGATTAAGAAAATTGGGATGGGATGTAAAAATGCCGCAAGCTACTTTTTATGTTTGGACGAAGGTTCCGGGCGGTTGTTCTTCTACCCAATGTGCGACGAAATTATTGGAAGAGGCAGGAATTATTTGTACTCCGGGAAAAGGTTTTGGTCCCTCAGGGGAAGGTTATGTCCGATTTGCTTTAACGGTAGAAGAAGATAGATTGAAACAATCTCTGGAGAGAATAAGTAAAGTAAGTTTTTAAAATTTTTGTTTTGAATTTTTAATTTTGAAGTTGGGGGATTAGAACAAGGAAAATAAAGGCAAAATATGTTTCTCACTAGACGCATAATTTTACCCTATGGGCACGCAAAA
>JAGLYT010000190.1 GCA_023132075.1 bacterium | reverse complement strand
TTGGTTACTGAAATGGTCAAGGAATTTCCCGAACTGGAAGGAATAATGGGGAAAAGATATGCTATTCATTTCGGCGAAGAGGATATTGTATCGGAAGGGATAGAAGAACATTACTTGCCTCAGTCTATGGAAGATGGTTTACCTCAGACAATAGAAACACAGATGGTAAGTATTGCTGATAAAATGGATACGATTGTAGGTAATTTTTGTGTAGGTTTGATTCCTTCCGGCTCACAGGACCCTTATGGTTTAAAAAAATGTGCTCAAGGAATTATTCGGATTATAATTGATAAAAAATGGAATTTATCCCTGGAAGAATTAGTGAATTTATCAATGGATTTATTTGATTTGGAAAAAGAAAGGCGAACATTAATAAAGCAACGAATATTACAGTTTTTTTATCAAAGAATTGAAAAGACTTTTACTTTTTTTCAGCTTAGTTATGATGAAATCAGTGCTAGCTTAAGTATAGGATTTGTAAATGTATCGGATAGTTTTAGTAGGGCTTGTGCTCTTCATCAATTTCGGCATTTATCTGATTTTATACAATTAATTACTTTGTTTAAAAGGGCGGGTAATATTGTAAAGCAGGCAGAAAAAGAAGGAAAATTAAAGAAAGATGAAAGACCTTCCCGGGGGGAACATATAGCAAACAGGTCGGGGAATACGGGGGTAAGGGTGGAATTATTACAAGAACCGGCGGAAAAAGAACTATGGGAATTTTTTAACCGGGAAATAAAAGGACAAACAGAGGAATTCTTGAAGGAAGGTGAATATGAAGACGGATTAAAAGTGTTATTAGGTTTACAAAAATATATAAATAATTTTTTCGACTCAGTTAAAATAATGGTGGAAGATGAAAAGCTAAGAAATAATCGGTTGACTTTATTACAAAATATTGTAAAATTGTTTTTAATAGTTGCCGATTTTTCTAAAATAGTGATTGAAGGCAAAGAAGATATAAAAAAAAATTAATAAAAAATGGGTTTTGAAAAGGAGAAAAAATGAATATTTTTGACAAATGTGAAAAATTTACGGTAGCTAAAAAAGTAATGGCAACAGGGTGTTATCCCTATTTTCATTGTGTTGAATCAGGACAGGATCCGGAAGTTATTATTGAAGGAAGGAAAGTGATAATGATGGGGTCTAATAATTATCTTGGTTTAACTTCTTATTGGCGGTTAAAAGCATCATCTATTCGAGCAACCCAAAAATACGGGGTAGGTTGTGTAGGATCCCGTTTTTTAAATGGGACATTAGATATTCACGAAGAATTAGAAAAAAAATTAGCTGTATTCGTACGTAAAGAAAGAGCGTTGCTTTTTTCTACAGGGATGCAGGCAAATTTGGGAGCTCTTTCTTCATTAGTTGGGAAAAATGATGTAGTAATTACGGATAAATATGATCACGCCAGTATTATTGATGGTTGCCGTCTTTCTTTTGGACAAATGAAAAGATTTAAGCATAATGATATGCGTGATTTAGAGAGAATTTTAATCCCTTTGAAAGACATAACCAAGTTGATCGTTGTTGACGGTATTTTTAGTATGGAAGGGGATATTGTTAATCTTCCGGAAATTGTAAGATTAGGCAAGAAATATAATGCCCAGATTATGGTAGATGATGCTCACTCGTTAGGGGTTCTGGGAAAACAGGGAAGGGGAACATGTGACCATTTCGGATTGACTGACGAAGTAGATATCATTATGGGAACATTTTCTAAATCTCTTGCTTCTATAGGAGGATTTATTGCTGCCAATGAATCAATAATTCATTATCTCAAACATAATGCGAGGGCACTAATTTTTAGCGCCAGCCCTTCTCCCAGCAATGTAGCTTCGGTAATAACTGCTCTGGACGTGATAAAAAAAGATACTTATCGGATTAAACGGTTGTGGCGGAATACGCATAAAATGATGAAAGGATTTAAAGGTTTAGGGTTTGATACGGGAACAAGTGATACACCTATTATCCCCATTGTTGTCGGTGATGATTTTAAGGCTTTTCAAATGTGGCGGATGCTTTTTGATCAGGGAATTTTTACTACCCCTATAGTATCCCCGGCTGTTCCTCCGGGAAGGGCCCTTATTAGAGTAAGTAATATGGCTACTCATACGGATAAGCAATTAGATAAGGTGTTACAAGTATTTGGAGAAGTGGGAAGAGAGTTGGGTATTATTAATCCTGTTGATAAAAAAGTAGTTGTTTCATCAGTAAACAAAAAAAGATTTCGTTTCTGGAAAGAAATAAACAGGGATATGGTAAAAAAATGGATGAAGAGGTTGTGGCATATCAAATCATAGTTATAGAAAGAAAATGATTGACAAATAAATAAAAAGTGATAGCTTATATAAATAGAAGAAAAATATCAAAGGAGGTAAATAATGGACGAAGATATAAGAGGCCACGAGGAAAAAATGAATGAACAAACACAGGAAGAGGATTTGGATGAAAAAACCTGTTTGGAAAGTAGTCCCAAGATAACAGTAAAAATGAACGGGGAAATAGTATTAGAATATGAAATGCTTAAAGGGTTAGCAACTATTGGCCGTAGAGCAGGCAATGATATAGTTCTTGATAATCGCAAAGTATCCCGTAAACATGCTCAGATAAAAAGAGAGGGAGATAACTTTACTATAGAGGATTTGCAGAGTACAGGGGGGACGGAGATTCATGGTGAAAAAATAACTTCGCGGCAGATATCTACGGGGGACATTATTAAAATAGGAGATTTTGAACTGCATTTTAATTCAGGTATAGAAGGGGAGGAAAAAACTGTTTTTGAAGAAGATGATAAAACTATTTTTGATGACGATAAAACAGTTTTCTATGAAGAACCAATAGCTAAGTTAATTGTTGAACGCTCACAAAATCTTGAGGGAGAAATCAGCATAGAAGGGGAAGCTATAATCGGACGGGGGGAAGAAGCGACTATTCAATTGGAAGATCAGCGTGCCTCCCGGGAACATTGTAAGATTACCCTGGTAGAAGGTAATTTTGTGCTTACAGATTTAGAAAGTAGTAACGGTACTTATATTAATGGGGAAAAAGTAACTGAAAAGTCTCTGGAAAATGGAGACAAAATTCAAATTGGTGATGCTGTTTTTGAATTTCAAATGGAAATAGGGGTTAAAGGTGGGACTAAAAAAATTATAGGAAAGAAACTGGTAAAAAACATAGGGTTGGTGGCATTAGGGGTGTTTGCTTTTGTTGTGCTTTTTCAATTAGCCAACAGGAAAAAACCTCATTCGGTGGTGCTCAGTCAAATATGGGAAAAACAGGTGAAAGGTGAAATTCAGATTTGTCCTGCTATAGGGGACTTAAATAATGACACCTTTAATGATATTGCAGTTGCTGATACTGAAGGATTTATTTATGCTCTGGATGGACGAACAGGAGGTAGTATTTGGAATAAACCGTATATTGCCGGCCGGCCTGTTCTTTCTTCTCCGGTATTAGGGAATGTTAATCAAGAGGGTGGTAATTTAGATGTTATCATCGGGGCTGAGAGAAAAAGAATACTTGGCGGAATGGATAGTTCACAAACGGGAAAAGTATATGCTATTGATGGTGAGAAAGGGAAGTTGATTTGGGAAAGCAGTGTAGTTAAAGGAGGTATTATTTCATCTCCGGCATTGGCCGATTTAAATGCGGATAAAGTCCTGGATACGGTTGTGGGTTCAAAAGATAAGTTTATTTATGCTCT
>JAGLYT010000019.1 GCA_023132075.1 bacterium | reverse complement strand
GTAGTGGGAGCCATCTGTCCTCCGGTCATTCCATAAACAGCATTATTAACAAAAATTACCGTGATATTCTCTCCCCGATTAGCAGCATGGAGTATCTCTGCCGCCCCGATAGAAGCTAGATCTCCATCTCCCTGATAAGTAAAAACAATTCTATCCGGTAATACTCTTTTTATCCCGGTAGCTACTGCAGGAGGCCTTCCATGAGCAGCCTCAGTAACATCAAAATTCCAGTAATTATAAGCAAAAACAGCACACCCTACAGGAGCAATCCCTATTGTCTTTTCCCGTATTTTAAATTCATCAATCACCTCTGCCACCAGCCGGTGAATTATTCCGTGTCCACACCCGGAACAATAAGAAAATTTAGTTTTTTTTAAACTCTTCGGATAAGAAAAAAGTTCTTTCATTTTAAATTGGAAATCTCCCTCAATTTATCTAAAATCTCATCTACTTCCAAAACACTTCCTCCCGGCCGGCCACAAAAATGAACCCTTCTTTTTCCCTCTATCGCTAACTTGACGTCTTCTACCATTTGGCCTAAATTCATTTCTATTACTAAAACAGAGCTTACTTTTTGAGCAATATCTTTAATAATTTGTCCGGGAAAAGGCCAAAGGGTAATCGGGCGAATCATTCCCACTTTTAATCCCTGCCGGCGAGCCCGCTGGATTACTGTCTTTCCTATTCGGGCAGCAATACCATAAGCAACGATTATTATTTCTGCATCTTCGACATTCCACAAATCAACCCTTACTTCCTGTTCCTCCATTTTCTTGTATTTTCTATTTAATTCCCAATTAAGTTTTTCCAATTCCCCCTCTTCCATTAATAAGGAACGAACCATCCTTGGTTCTCTTCCTTTACAACCATTCAAAATCCAATCTTCTCCATGAACTTCCCATTCAATATTTTTATTATTAGTATCCCAATTCTTCCGGATAGGCTCAAGCATTTGACCGACAATCCCATCAGATAAAAGCACTACCGGATTACGATATTCATCAGCTAACTGAAAACTTAAACAAGTCAGGTCAAACATTTCCTGTACAGAATAAGGAGCTAAAACAATGGTTCTGTAATCACCATGCCCCCCGCCCCTGGTAGCCTGAAAGTAATCCCCCTGACTACCGGCAATATTTCCTAACCCGGGCCCTCCCCTCTGAACATTAACAATTACCCCCGGTAATTGACAGGCAGCCATATAGGAAATCCCTTCCTGTTTTAAACTTATTCCCGGAGAAGAAGAAGATGTCATCGTTCGCACACCGGTTAAAGATGCACCAAAAACCATATTAATTGCAGCAATTTCACTTTCTGCCTGAATAAAAACCCCTTCTACTTCAAACATCCTCTTAGCCATATAAGCAATTAATTCATTTTGGGGAGTAATGGGATAACCAAAATAAGCCCGGCATCCCGATTGTATTGCTCCCTCTCCTATTGCCTCATTACCTCTGATTAAAATTTGCTTTTCCACTTTATTTCCTATTCTTTCCAAATTTCAATAGCTACTTCCGGACACATTTGATAGCATTTCCCACAGGCGGTACAATCTTTTTCTTTCTCTTTTATTTTTATAGCCGGATAATACCCGGCAAAATTTAGCTGTTTATCCATAGTTATAATATTTTCAGGACACGCAATAACACAAAATTCACATCCCTTACATCTTTCCCTGTCAATACGAATTCTTACCATATAATATCTCACTTTTATATTCGAGGATTTTCAATAGTTATTTTATCCTCTTTACCTGAAAAAGTCAACTTTTATTTAAAACAAGTAAAATGTCAGAATTTATTCTTATTTTCATTTTTAATTTTACTAATCAATTTTTTTTATTATTCCTTATATCCATTTCAAATTTAATATCAACTTATTTATTTTATCTAATTCATTTAAAGTAATATGTCCTAATATATAAAATAAATCACATTCTTTCAAGTTTGATATAGTATTATTAATAAAAAATAGGATTAAAAAATCTAGAATTGCTAAGAGATTGAATAGTTCAAAAAAAAGAGTAAGAAGTATTTTTTAATTCATTATTTCTTTGAATTTTTTAGTTAAGGCAGGAACTACTTCGAGAAGGTCTCCTTCAATACCATAGGTAGCTACTTTAAAGATAGAAGCATTGGGGTCACGATTTATGGCAACAATAATATCGGAAGATTGCATTCCTACTAAATGCTGAATTGCACCGGAAATACCACAGGCAATATAAATCTTAGGACAAACAGTGCGACCCGTTTGACCTACCTGATGCGAATAAGGAATCCAGCCGGCGTCTACTGCCGCCCGGCTTGCACCCACTGCCCCTCCAATCGTCTGTGCTAATTCTTCAATAAGTTTAAAATTTTTGGGATCGCCTAACCCCCTCCCTCCGGAAACAATAATATCCGCATCAGCTATATTAATCTTCTGGGTTAAATCTTCTACCATATCCAACAATTTGGTGCGGCAAGTAAATGACTTTTCATCATAAACTTTACGGATAATTTCTCCCTTCCTTGCTCCGTCTCGGGCTTTCTTTTTAAATACTTTGTGTCTTACCGTAGCCATTTGAGGACGATGATATGGAGTTTTGATAGTAGCCATAATATTTCCACCAAAAGCCGGTCTGGTTTGCAGCAAAATTTTTTCCTGGACATCTATTTCCAATCCTGTACAATCCGCAGTTAAACCGGTATGTATGCGCGCAGCTATGCGGGAAGCAAAAGAACGCCCTATGGTTGTCGCCCCCATGAGAATAATCTGGGGTTTTTCCTTCTTTATTAAATCAGCTAAAATATCGGTATAAGGGTCATCTTGAAATTCTTTCAATGTCGGATGTTCAACCAAATAAACTATATCCGCTCCATGAGCAATTAATTCCTCAGCTTCTTTCTCTACATCTTCACCCAGCAGCACAGCAGCTACTTTCTCTTTAAGTTGCCCGGACAAGCGGCAGGCTTCGTTTAACAATTCATAAGCTACACCTTGTACTTTTCCTTTTTTCTGCTCGGCAAAAATCCAAATATTTTTATATTCCTTTAAATCCACGACCTGTTCTTTTTCTTCTTTCTTAATAACTATTGCACCTAAAGGACATACCTCTTCACATGCCCCACACAGATTACATCCCGCATCAATAACAGCAATCTTTTTATATTTAGGATGATGTTTCCCTATCTCTTCTCTGGAAACAACTTTAATCATCCCAAAAGGACAACTATTTACACATAAAGAACAACCCGAACATTTATCCTCTAAAATCTGTATGCTCATTAAATCACCTTTGTTTCTTTTAATTTCTTCGATAATTCTTCTACCTGTTCTCCCACATCGCCTACAATCATTTCTCCTCCCTCTTTAAAAGGGGGAGCAAAAATCTTACTTACTAAAGTAGGAGAACCCACCTGACCAATTCTATTAGTTTCAGCAGCAATATCCGCTGCATTCAAAACAGTAATTTGAACTTTCTTCGCTTTCATCATTCCTCTTAAAGAGGGAAGTCTGGGCTCATTAATCTCTTTAACTACGGTAATTAAGCAAGGAACGGGGAGTTGAATTACAGCATATCCCTCTTCCATCATTCTTTCTACACAAATCATATTTTCTTCTATTTTTTCAATTTTCTTAACATAGGTCACACAGGGAACATTTAATTCTTCGGCAATACCCGGCCCCACCTGTGCAGTATCTCCGTCAATAGCTTGTTTACCGCAAATAATTAAATCAAAATCGTCAATTTTTTTAATACTTCTGGCTAAGGTATACGCTGTAGCTAATGTATCCGAACCGGCAAAAGCACGGTCAGAAACAAGCACTGCTTCATCACACCCAAGAGATATTGCCTCTTTTAAAGCAGTTTCTGCCTGCGGAGGCCCCATAGTCAGCACCGTCACTGTACCACCTACTTTTTCCTTAATCCTTAATCCCTCTTCAATTGCATACATATCAAAAGGATTAACAATCGACTCCACCCCTTCACGAACAAGGGTATTGGTTTCCGGATTAATCTTCACTTCCGTAGTCGCAGGAACCTGCTTTATACATACTACAATATTCACTAATATCTCCTTTTAATTTATATTTCTTTGTCTTTATCTTTGTCTTTAGTCCTTGTTTTGAATTTTGTATTTCGTATTTTGACTTTGTTTAGTATTTCGAATTTCGAATTTCGAATTTAGTATTTATTTTTTTGTCTTTGTCTTTCAACTGTCTTTATAATTTATTTACTTCTTGCTGACTCTTTAATCAAAGCAAGGGCTATTTCATCCCTTTGAATCTGATTGGTTCCTTCATAAATTTGAGTAATTTTAGCATCGCGCATCCGTTTTTCCATAGGATATTCCTTCATATATCCATATCCACCATAAACCTGCACGGCATCCGTAGTTACTTCCATCGCAACATCAGAAGCGAATAGTTTGCTCATTGCCGAGCATTTAGTTGCTCTTGCTTTAGGATCATTATCTATCGTCTTTGCAGTAGCATAAATAAGTGCTCTTGCCGCCTCTACTTTAGTAGCCATATTAGCCAACATATGTTGCACTGCCTGAAAGGAGGAAATAGGCCGTCCAAATTGAATTCTTTCCCTGGAATATTTAACAGCATCTTCTAGGGCACCCGCAGCAATACCTAAAGCCTGTGCAGCTACACCCGGTCTGGAAGCATCAAAAGTTTTCATAGTGATAATAAATCCCTGTCCCTCTCTGGATATTAAATTTTCTTTTGGTATTTTGCACTCATTAAATACTAATTCCCTGGTAGACGAAGCACGAATACCCATTTTGTTTTCTTTCTTTCCAAAGGAAAAACCGGGTGTATTTTTTTCCACAATAAATGCTGAAGCACCTCGCGCTCCTTTCGTTTTATTAGTCATGGCAATTATCACATAGATTTCAGCATCTCCCCCATTAGTAATAAAACACTTGGTTCCGTTTAATACGTAAAAATCTCCCTCTTTCCTGGCAGTCGTCTGAATACCTGCCGCATCACTACCCGCATTAGCTTCGGTTACCGCAAAAGCAGCAATTTTCTTTCCACTGGCAATATCCGGCAAAAACTTTTTCTTTTGCTCTTCTGTACCAAAAAGAAGCAGAGGGAAAGTACCCAGTGCAGTCGCAGCTACGCAAAGAGCAATACCTCCGTCTATTTTGCATAATTCTTCCACACATAAACACAGTTCTAAAACCCCACCTCCAAATCCTCCATATTTCTCCGAAATATACAAGCCACACAAATCAGCATCAGCTAAAGCTTTTACTATTTCCCATGGAAATTCCTCATTTTCATCGTATTGCTCTCTAACCGGTTTCATCTTTTCTTCTGCTATTTTTTTAGATAATTCCTTAATCATCTGCTGTTCTTCACTAAGAAAATAATTCATACTTTATCTCCTTTCATAAACAATAATTTTTTAAACATTTTTTTTAATCTTATCCATTTTACTTAAAGCATCTTTTGCGGCTTTTTGTTCCGCTTCTTTTTTGTTTTTACCTCTCCCTAAACCCCTAAGTTTATTCCTCCAAAAAACTTCTATTTCAAATACCTTTTTATGATCAGGTCCTTCTTCTTTTACTACTCTATACTGAGGAACGATTTTATTATTGCTTTGAACAATTTCCTGAAGAAGACTTTTATAATCTTTAGAGGTAAAAGAGGCCTCCTTTACCCTTTCCTCTATAAATCTCTGAACAACCTCAAAACCCTGATCTAAATAAACAGCACCAATTAAAGCTTCCATTCCATTAGAAAGCAATGAAGAACGCTTTCGTCCCCCGGAAAAAATCTCCCCTTTTCCAAATAACAAATATTTTCCCAAATCTACTTCCTTTGCCCAAAAAGCAAGAATAGTTCTGCTTACCAAATTAGCTTTTAATTTGGATAATTGCCCCTCATCATATCCTTTATGTTTTTTATATAGAAAAGAACTTACCACCGCTGACAGAATACTATCCCCTAAGAATTCTAATCGTTCATTCCATTCATTTTTTCCATTTTCAAACGCATAAGATTTATGGGTTAACGCCAGTTCAAGCAGTTCTTTATCATTAAACCTAATTTTTATTATATTTTCTAATTCTTTTCTCAAATTTCCCACATCAAAATTCATCCTTACCAGTTAATATCTCTTAAAAAAAACAAGTCAAACAATTCATTTTTCATATTTTTTCAATACCAGACTGGCATTGTGTCCCCCAAAACCCAATGAATTGGAAAGAGCAACTCTTACTTTTTTAGAACGGCTCTCGTTAGGAACATAATCCAAATCACAATCAGGGTCAGGAAATTCGTAATTTACGGTAGGATGAATAATCTCATCTCTAATACTTAAGATACAAGCAATCAATTCTACTGCACCGGCAGCACCTAAAAGATGTCCGGTCATAGATTTGGTAGAAGAAATGGGTATTTTATAAGCATAGTCTCCAAAAACTTTTTTTATTGCCAAAGTTTCCGTTTTATCATTTAAAGGGGTAGACGTTCCATGTGCATTAATATAATCAACCTCCCGGGGATCAATTCCTCCGTCTTTTAAAGCTAACTTCATTGCCTCCGAAGAAGCCTCGGCTGATGAATCCGGAGCAGTTATGTGAAAAGCATCATCGGTTGCCCTATATCCCACTAATTCAGCATAAATATAAGCCCCTCTTTTTTGCGCATGTTCTAATGATTCCATAACTATCATTCCTGCCCCTTCCCCCATTATAAATCCATCTCTACGGGCATCAAAAGGACGGGAAGCTTTTTGTGGTGCATCATTTCGTGTAGATAAAGCTTTCAGAGAACAAAACCCCGCAAAACCTAAAGGAGTAATAGCAGCATCTGATCCTCCGGCAATTATTACATCCGCATCACCATGACGGATATAACGCATACTTTCTCCTATGGAATGACTTGAACTTGCACAAGCAGAGGAAAGCGAAAAATTAGGGCCTTTCAATCCATAAGCTATAGCAATTTCTCCCGGAGCAATATTGGTTATTATTTTCGGAATTAAAAAAGGACTTACCCGGCGAGGCCCCTTACTCAAAATAACGTTATGTTCATTTTCAATGGTCTGAAGCCCCCCCATCCCGGAACCAATAATCACTCCTACCTGATAAGGATCTTCTTCTTCCATATTCAGTTGAGCATCTTCAATTGCCATTTTGCCCGCAGAAAAAGCAAATTGGGCAAATCTATCCATTCGTTTTATCTTTTTCTTTTCAATATAGGATTCCGGTTGAAAATTTTTTACTTCCGCATCGAGATGAGAATTATATTGACTTACATCAAAAAAAGAAACATGACCTACTCCTGATTTCTTGGACAATAATGCTTTCCAAAATTCATCCTTACCTTCTCCAAGAGGAGAAACCACACCTATCCCGGTAATTACCACTCGCTGCTTCATCTTCTCTCCTTAACCATCTTGTATTTTTCCATTTTTCTCCCGCTCTCTTTTATCGGGATTAAATACAAATAAAAAAAATCGTAAGGGTGGCAAGTAAAAAACCCTCATCACCCTTTTTTTATGTCTGTTCTGTCGTTTTCTTTTAAAAAACTACAAAACTTACCCTCTTATCTATTAATTAACAATCGAACAAATCCTTTATTTTACATCTGTTTTTTATTAATAAACTGCAATTTTATTATTGATTAGTTCGAGCCTTTATATACTCAAGAGCTTTACCCACTGAGTCTAATTTCTCTGTTTCCTCTTCCGGAATTTCTATATCAAATTCTTCTTCCAATGCAATTATTAATTCCACAGTATCCAGAGAATCGGCACCAAGGTCATTAATAAAAGAAGCTTGCGGCGTAACCTGCTCCGCATCTACACCCAACTGCTCAACTATTATTTCCTTCACTCTATCCTCTACTCCCATCTTTATTCTCACCCCCTATTATAATACTAGTTTTTTTTCTTATATGGCCATTCCGCCATCAAGCTTAATTACCTCACCGGTAATGTAATTTGCTTCATCAGAAGACAGGAAAACACACAAATTAGCTACATCCTCCACCTCACCAAAACGCTTCAAAGGTATTTGTTGATTTATCTTCTCTCTTATCTGCTCGGACAACTTATCTGTCATTTTAGTGCGTATAAAACCCGGAGCAATAGCATTCACATTAATATTGCGAGAAGCAAACTCTTTTGCCCATGTCTTAGTTAAAGAAATCACTCCTCCCTTGGAAGCAGCATAATTAGACTGACCTGCATTACCAATTATTCCCACAATAGAAGCAATGTTTACAATCTTTCCCTTCCGTTGTTTCATCATTGGCCGCACTACTGCCTTTGTACAATTAAAAACTCCTTTGAGATTAATGTTTATAACCTTATCCCATTCTTCGTCTCTCATTCGCAGTAATAAATTGTCACGGGTAATCCCCGCATTGTTAATTAATATATCAATTTTGCCGAATTTGTCAAGTATTTTTTTTACCATTTCTTCTACAGAAGAAATTTGCGAAACATCTACGGTAACAGCTAACGCCTCCCCGCCTTGTTCCATTATTCGGGAAACAGTATTTAAACTAAATTCCTCAATAACATCAGCCACCACGACCTTCGCCCCTGACTGACTGAATTTTAAAGCAATAGAAGCACCTATTCCTCCTCCTGCACCGGTAACCAAAACAACTTTATCCGTTAATTCCATTTTTCTACACTCCTCCAAATGTGATCTAAATTACTTATTTCCATATTTTCAAGTTAATACGATAAGAAAAACCTTTTCTTTCCAAATCCTTAGCCTTTCAAGACCTGCAATGTTTTTTCCAAGGTGCTTTGATTTTCTATGTTTAAAACTTTTGTCTCCTTATTAATTCGACGCAAAAGACCCGTTAAAACCTTGCCCGGACCTATTTCTATGAAAAGATTTACTCCACAATCAATCATTTTTAAAATACTTTTTCCCCACATTACGGGATTATTAATTTGTTTTATCAAAGCTTTTTTTATGTCCTCTCCTTCAAAATTTAATTCTGCATCACAATTCATTACCACCGGAATTTTTGTGTTTTTAAACTCTATCTTTTCTACTTCCCGCGAAAACTTTTCTGCAGCGGAAAACATCAATTTAGAATGAAAAGGGCCGCTTACATTTAAAAGAATTGCTCTTTTAGCCCCCTCATTTTGGGCAAGCTTCACTGCTCGCTCACACGCATCACTGTTGCCGGCAATAACAATTTGTTGAGGAGAATTGAAGTTTACCGGCTCCACAGTTAAATTCATTTCCTTTTCTACTTTACGGCATATTTCTTCAACTATTTCCTTTTTTAAACCGATAATTGCCGCCATTTTCCCGGGATTTTCCAATGAAGCCTGTTGAATAAATTTTCCTCTTTGATTTATAAGCTTCAATATAGTGGAAAAATCTAAGACATTCGCCGCAAACAAAGCTGAATATTCTCCTAAACTATGACCGGCTACGGCTGTTATCTTGTTACTAAAATCAAAAGGACACTGATGCATAAATACTTTTAAAAAAGAAACACAGGTAACAAAAATTGCCGGTTGAGTAATTTCTGTTTTTCGCAGATCCTCTTCACTTCCTTCAAAAACATATTTTTTTAAATCAAAATCTAAAAGGTTATCTGCTTGATGAAAAACTTCCCTTGCTACATCATATTTATCAAAGAACTCTTTTCCCATACCGACATATTGAGATCCCTGTCCGGGAAAAATCAAACCTATCTTTATTTCCCGGTCAACGAATTTTAAATTTTCCTGCATCTTTTGTTTCCTCTTACTCTTTTACTCATAAAATAACTTAACAAAACTTCCTTCTCTCGATAAAACTATTACACTATATAAACACAAAATTACCAACGAATTATACAAGCTCCACTGGTAAAACCTGCTCCAAAAGCCACCAACTCTAAAATATCACCTTTTTTTACACCTTTTTTCTTAACCACTTCATCTAATCCCACGGCAGTAGTCGCCGCCGACATATTTCCATATTTATGGATATTAAAAAAAACCTTTTCTATAGGAACTCCAACCCTTTTTGCTACGGCATTAATTATCCTGGTATTAGCCTGATGAGGAATAATAAATTTAACATCATCCCAGGTCAAGTTGTTTACTCTCACTGCTTCATTCGCAGATTTAACCATTGATTGGACAGCAATTTTAAAAACTTCATTCCCTTTCATTTTTAAAAAATGAAGTCTTTCCCTTACCGTATTCTCCGTTGCAGGTATCTTTGAACCACCCGCAGGCATATTTAGAAGCTCTGCATAGTTCCCATTAGAATTCAAGTATACCCCCATAACTCCTCTTTCCGTCTGCTCTCTACGCAATACTGCAGCACCAGCCCCATCACCGAACAAAACACAAGTATTTCTGTCCTGCCAGTCAGTAACCTTGGAAAGTGTTTCAGCAGCAACAACCAGAGCTGTCTTATAAGTTCCCATCTCCAAATATTGTTTAACACAAGAAAGAGCATAAATAAATCCGGTACAGGCGGCATTTAAATCAAAACAAACAGCCTTTTTGGCCCCTAATTTAGCCTGAAGGATACAAGCGGTAGATGGAAAAAGCATATCAGGGGTAATCGTAGCAACAACCAGCAATTCTATTTCTTCCGGTTTAATACCGGCACTCGCTAAAGCTTCTTTACTTGCCTCTAAAGCCAGATCACTGGTCGCCTGATTATCTGCGGCTATTCTTCTTTCTCTAATACCGGTCCTACTAACAATCCATTCGTCATTAGTATCTACCATTTTTTCTAAATCAGAGTTATTTAAAACTCTTTCCGGTAAATAAGAACCGGTACCGACTATTCTTGCTTTATACAATTTTCTTCACCATTATATTTATTAATTTGGGTACAAATCTCCTGATTAATACTTTTAGAAATTAATTCCGCAGCCACTTTAATTGCATTTTTAATTGCTTTATGACTGGAACTTCCATGACAAATAACAGAAAGTCCGCTAACTCCTAATAAAGGAGCTCCTCCGTATTCTTCATAATTGATTCTCTTTTTCACATTTTTAAACACTCTTTTTAATGAATATGCAGCTATCCTCCATAATGTTTTTTTATTGATTTCTTCTTTAATCAAGGTCAACATCATTTCAGCTACGCCTTCTCCAAGCTTTAAAATTATATTGCCTACAAAACCGTCACATATTACTACATCGGCTTTTCCCTGGAGAAGATCTTTCCCCTCTAAGTTACCAACAAAATTTAAATTGCTTTTTTGAAGTAAACTAAAAGCCTCTACCCTAAGTTCGTCACCTTTGGTGGATTCTTCTCCGATATTCAGTAGACCCACTCTCGGAGAATCAACCCCGAAAATATCCTTAAAATAAACACTACCCATAATCGCAAACTGTAGTAAGTTTTTAGCTTTACAATCAACATTTGCACCGACATCAATTAAAGTGCACATCCCTTTTTTGGTAGGCATTATGGAAGCAATCGCCGGACGATTTACCCCGGGTAACCTTTTTAAATGCATTAAACTTGCAGCCATTATTGCACCAGAATTACCGGCAGAAACGCACGCATTTGCTTTTCCTTCTTTAAGCAATCGTAAAGCCACCATAATGGAAGAATCTTTTTTTTGCCGGCAAGCATGAGCAGGAGCATCATCCATGGTCACAACTTGCGAAGCATGAACAATTTCCAACTCTAACCCTGAAACATCAAATTGTTTTAATTTTCTCCTTATTATCCCTTCATCACCTACCAAAATTATCTTGTATCCGTATTCCTTACAAGCCTGCACCACACCATTTATTATCGTATCCGGAGCATTATCCCCACCCATAGCATCAACTGCAATCCACATTTAATTCCTCCAAAAAAACTCTTCCTATTTCTTCTCAGCTTTTTTTTCCTTCTTTTCCTTTATTTGTTTTTTCTCATCCTTCTCTTTTCTTCCCTTCTTTTCCTTTATTTGCTTCTTCTCGTCCTTCTCTTTTTTTTCCTTCTTTTCCTTTATTTGCTTCTTCTCGTCCTTCTCTTTTTTTTCCTTCTTTTCCTTTATTTTAATCACCTCTTTACCATTATAAAAACCACAATGTAAACAAACATGATGAGGCAATTTAGGTTCTTTACACTG
>JAGLYT010000189.1 GCA_023132075.1 bacterium | reverse complement strand
ATAATACTTTTTCTTTTTTGTCTAAGATCGGATTAACTCTAAATAATCTATCCGGTTATTTTCACTCAATTTCTTCTTTGTTCTTACCGGGATATTTTTTGGGAGAGAATAATTTTGAAGGAGAACGTTATTTTTTTCTTTTGTATAGTTTACTCGATGAAGTAAAACTTTTTAATCCCCGTTCTTTATTGATTTTTTCTAAAGCGATAATTATATTTATTGGGAGTATTACCTGTTTTGGTTTTTTCCGTAAGCTTAGAGATAAGAATTTGAATGAAATTTATGTAACTTGTTATTTATTAATTCTTTTCTTTTCCCCAAAGGAGTTTTATGCTTATAGTAGTAACCGGTATCTTTTAATGCTTTTTCCTTTTTTAATCTATTATTTTTTTTCCGGGATGTTATTAATTACAAATTATAGAATGCAGGATAGAAAAGATGGAAAAAAGAAAAAATTTATTCTGAGAGTTTGCTTTATAGTGACAGGCATTTTGTTGGCAGGCAATTTAATTCCTGCTGCCTTTTGGATAAAAAATAATATGAGTTATGTAATTAATTATAAACATTTATCCGAAAAAGAAAAAAAGTATTATCATTCTTTTTTGTTGTGGGATTTTTTTTCATCTGCTTGTTGGATAAAAGAAAATACCTCTCCCCAAGCAGTTATTATGCATTTTAGCCCGCCGGGGTTTTATCTTTATAGTAAACGCAAGACTGTTTTTTTTAACCAATTACATTATCAGCCAAGAGGGACAGTCTTAGATGAGATTAAATTAATTATAAAAGAAAAAAAAGTGGATTATGTCGTGGAAAGCTGCAAAACGCAGCGGGAAATTATTTATTGCTTAAATGATGCGTCAAAGGATTATGTTATTGTTCCTTTAGTTAATCTTTCCAAGGAAATTATTTATAAAATAATTAATATTCCTCCCCAAGTAAAATCATTGAATAAGGAGGGAATTTATTGGTATAATGAAAAGAAATATGACCGGGCTTTCATAAAATTTGAAAAAAGCATAAAAATAAAACCGGATTTTTATACCCTTTATCAGTTGGGACGGTGTTATCAGAAAAAAAAGATGTTTAATCAGGCATTACAAATGTATAAGAAAGCGATATCTTTTCAACCAAATTATGAAATTGCTAAGGATAAACAGGCATCAATATTAGATATTTTGAAAAAAACCGGTAATAAATAAAGAATAAGTTATCTTGCCGGGGGAAAAATAATGTTTAGTGGAAATTTGTATGGTGGCAAGAAAAAGTTCTTTATAGGTATTTTAATTGTATATATAATAACCTGCGGATTATTATTAAATCCGGATCCTCCTTTAACTAATGATGGTCCGTATTATCTTCTGTTGTCCCAATCTATTGTTTCTCACCAGGGATACCGGGATATCTTTCATCCCGCAGAAATGGTAGATGTAGAATACCCTCCTATTTATCCGTTATTGCTTGCTTTTATCTTAATAATTTTACCGAAAAC
This sequence comes from bacterium, assembly GCA_023132075.1. GTDB lineage: Bacteria > CBDUZB01 > JAGLHV01 > JAGLHV01 > JAGLHV01 > JAGLHV01. Next base: position 2,222 of record JAGLYT010000189.1, on the reverse strand, counting down.
CGTCGTTGGATTAAAATTACTTTCGCTATTGTTTGGTATAGCATCGTTGATTATTATTTATTATTTTTTTGCTGATAAATATGAAGATTTACCGGATTTGAAACTTTTTGCTATTAAATTTAGGACTTATAGTTTATCCTTTATTACCTACCCGCTACTGTTGCTTTTGATTACCTTTAGCAATTTATGGTTTCTTGTTTTTTCTATAACGATTGCTCCGGAAGTTGTTTATCTTTTCTTTTCTTTCCTGTCACTTATTTTTTTGGAAAAATGGATAGAGAAAGGGAAGTGTTTTAACCGGTATTTGCTTTTTACTGTTCTAAGTATAACAGTGAGTTTTTATATCAAAGCACTTGCTCTGTCCTTAATTATTTCCGGTGGTGGTTACCTTATTATCAGGAAATATTATAAAAAAGGATTTTTGTTTTTAGCAATGACGGGTTTTGCAGTTTTACCCTGGATAATAAGAAACAGAATAATAAATAAAACTTCACTATCACAGGATTATCTCGGACAGTTCTTAACAGGACACCAATTAAATTTCCTGGATATTGGTAAAACAATTTTTTTCAATCTTACCCATTATATTCATGCTATTTTTACCCTTTTAATTCCCGGATATTTTCTGGGAAAGTCTGGTTTTCAGGGAGAGGAAGCTTTTTCTTTTTTATACAGTTTTCTCGGTAAAAAAGAATATTTTGACCCACAATCTTTAAGTATCTTTACTATTGTAATAAGTTTGCTTTTAATTTTCATCGTGGGTGTAGGCTTTAGTAATCAATTAAAGAGGAGAAAATTACCGGAAATATATGTTTTGTCGTACCTTTTTATTCTTCTCCTTTTTCCAAAATGGTTTTATATCAGTAGTTCTAACAGGTATTTGCTTCCGCTGCTTCCTTTTATTATACACTATTTCTTGAAGGGAATTTTTTTGCTGGAAAGTTTGAGGTTAAAAATTAAACAGCCTGGACTTATAAATTTACGGGGTAATTTAGTATGGACACTTTGTTTTATTTTGGTTGTTGCTAATCTGGTGCCGGCTGTTTATATGATTAGTGGGAACATTACTTATTTAGGCAATTACAAGTTCTTATCAATAGAGGAAAGAAAGGATTATCATTCCAGATGGCTTCTCGATTATTTTACCCCGGCTGCCTGGATAAGAGAAAACACCGCGCTGAACAGTGTTGTTATGCATTGTTTTCCCCCGGCTTTTTATTTAAAGAGTAATCGAAAATGTGTATTTTTTTTGCTCACCCTTCAAGGACCCAGGGTGATAAAAATAAATCTGGATAAAATGAAAGAAATAGAGAATAGGATTAATAAATATGAGGTTGATTATTTAGTGGTAGGACACCAGGCGGAGAGAGAAATTATTGGTTATTTAAAGCAATACTCTAAAATATTTATGTTTGAGCTTTTAGCCGTATTCAAAACAGAAATGAAAGTGGTTGAAATTTATAAAGTTGTTAAAACTAATGCTCAAATAAAAACATTGGATAGGCAGGGAATAAATTATTATAAAAAAAGAAATTATAAGCAAGCGGTATCAAAATTTAATGAGATTATTCGGATGCAGCCCAATTGTAAGACTTATTTTAATTTAGGACAATGTTATGAAAAACAGTATCTTCCCAAAGATGCCGGTGAAATATATGCAAAAGCAATACAACTTGAACCTGCTTATAAAACCGCTAAAACCAGATTGTACATTATTGAGGAAAAAGAAAAAATAGAGCAAAATCCGGCATATTTTGCCGGGTATGAAAATTTAGGTAGATTTTATCTGGAAAAGGGAGACTTAAATAAAGCGGTAAAAAATTTGAATTATGCATTGCATTTGGGTTCTTACAATTCTTCGACGCATTATAATTTAGGTATAGCTTATTTGAAAAAAAAAGAATATAAATCTGCTTTAGAAGAATTAAAAAAAAGTTTATCCTTGCAGCGAAATTTAGTAGATAAATACAGAATAAAACACTACATTAAGATTGCAAAAATGAAATTAAGACGATAAGTGGTTTTCTATAAAAAAAATTTTAAAGATTAAAACCTAAAAAGGGTAAAAAATTATGAGACAAAAAATATTGATAGTTCCTGTTTATAATGAAGAAAAGATGGTGCTCAATACTCTTAATGAAGTTTTTCCCAGCGTAAATGCTATAGTAATAATTAACGATGGGTCTACCGATTCTTCGGAGAAAAAAATTACCGAATGGATA
>JAGLYT010000188.1 GCA_023132075.1 bacterium | reverse complement strand
CATTAATCGATAGATTTTTGTCGGGCATAATTAAATCAATGTCTATTTCCTCTTTAGTGCCCAATCCATCGCAGTCAGGGCAGGCACCGTAGGGGCTATTAAACGAAAATATGCGGGGAGAAATTTCAGGTAAATTCACCTCGCAATGAATACAAGCATGGTGTTCGGAAAATAAAAGTTCTTTTTTTTCGGATAAACAAATAAGGATAATTCCTTCTCCTATTTTTAAGGCGGTCTCTACCGAATCGGTCAAGCGTTCTTTTATTTGCGGGTGAATAACTAAGCGGTCTACCACTACTTCTATTTTGTGTTTTTTATTCTTATTTAATTTTATATTTTCTTCTAAGCCATAGATTTTTTTATTTATACGGACTCTGACAAAACCTTCCTGCCTGATACGGTTAAAAAGTTCCTGATGTTCTCCTTTTTTCCCTTTGATTAATGGGGCGAGAATTTGAATTTTTTCGTCCTGTGGTAAATTCAGGATTTTTTCCACAATTTGTTGAACAGACTGAGGAAGAATCTTTCGGCCGCATTTTGGGCAATGTGGTTTTCCTATATGAGTGAATAGAAGCCGCAGGTAATCATAAATTTCAGTAGTTGTACCCACAGTAGAACGGGGATTTCTGGTAGTTGCTTTTTGTTGGATAGCAATAGCAGGAGACAATCCCTCTATGGATTCCACATTGGGTTTTTCCATTTGTTCAAGGAATTGCCGGGCATAAGCGGAAAGGGATTCAACATAGCGGCGTTGTCCTTCCGCATATATAGTGTCAAAAGCTAAAGAAGATTTGCCTGATCCGGAAGGCCCTGTAATTACTACTAATTCATTACGTGGAATTTCCAAATTAATATTTTTTAAATTGTGCTCTCTTGCCCCTTTAATAATTATTTTATTTTGAAACATTTTCTTGTTTTCTCCTTTTCCTCACAGGCAATTTTTATGTTACAAAAATTATAACATAAAATTTTAATAAATCTCAAGGAGAATAGATTAGAATAATTATAATTTCGGAAGCATTGTAAGATAGTATAAAACATTCTTTTGACTTTAAAAAGAGAAGATATTGACAAAAGGCAGGGAAAGAGCGTGCTTAAAAATAAAAATCGAATAAATATTTGATACTAATATGCTTAATTTCCTCTTTACAAAGTTCAATGGAATATGGTATATTTTTTTGAAATAGCGCGGAAATATAGTGAAATAATAAAAGAAAGGGGAGGGGGAGGAATTACTATGGATAAAGTTCAGCTTGATTTTGCTAATTGTATGGAAGAAAAAGTAGGAAAGGAAGGAATAAAAAAAGAGGAGTTGGAAAAACTTAATTCTTTGATTAAAGAGGCACATCAAAACATTCAAAAGAAAAAGCAGGATAATATATTAGGTTTTATGCAATTACCTTATCAGAAATCAGAGGTACAACGGATAAAGGCTTTTGCTGATGAATATAGAACAAAGTTTGACAATTTTGTAGTTATAGGGATAGGAGGTTCTGCTTTAGGTAATATTGCTTTGCAGACAGCATTGAACCACCCTTTTTATAATTTATTGTCTGCCGGGGAGAGAAAAGGAAATTCCCGTATTTTCGTTTTGGATAATGTTGATCCGCTTTTTACCGGAGGGTTATTGGATGTATTGGATTTAGACAAAACATTATTTAATATTATTAGCAAGTCAGGAAATACAGCCGAAGGCTTAGCCAATTTTTTTATATTGAAAAAAGCGCTACAGGATAAAATAGGTGATAAATGCGGCCGGCATATTGTGGTTACTACGGATAAAGAAAAAGGATTTTTACGGGACAAAGAAGGAAAAGGAGCTTTAGATTCTTTTGTTATACCTCGTAATGTAGGAGGAAGGTTTTCTGTTTTGTCTCCGGTGGGGTTGGTTTCAGCTGCTTTTTCGGGAATTGATATAGAGCTGTTGTTGAGTGGAGCGGAAGAGATGGATAATATTTGTAATGAGGCGGAAATATGGAAAAATCCTGCTTATATGTATGCTGCGATTCAGTTTTTAATGTATAGAAAAGGTAAGAAGATAAATGTAATGATGCCCTATGCGCATAATTTGAAAGATATTGCCGATTGGTTTAGACAATTGTGGGCGGAAAGTTTAGGAAAGAAATTGAATAATAAGGGCGAAGTGGTAAATGTTGGGCCTACTCCGGTGAAAGCATTGGGGGTAACCGATCAGCATTCTCAATTGCAGTTGTATATGGAGGGGCCTTTGGACAAAACAATTACTTTTTTATCGGTTAACAAGTTTGATTTGCAAATGGAAATACCGGAATTTTACGATCATTATTTAAAAGGCCATACCCTTGAGGAATTGTTGAAGAGTGAGGAAAAGGCTACCTCGTTAGCTTTAACCCAAAATAATAGGCCCAATCTAAGTTTAGTATTGCCTCAAATAAATGCTCATACTGTAGGACAATTAATTTATCTTTTGGAAATGGCAACTGTTTGTATGGGAGAGCTTTTTGATATAGATGCTTTAAATCAACCCGGGGTAGAATTAGGAAAGGAGTTGACCTATGCTCTAATGGGAAAGGCCGGTTATGAGAAAAGAAAGGAAGAGTTAGAGCAAAAAGAAGCTGCTGAGGGGAAAAATATTTATATTATTTGAAGGACATACAAGGGGTAAATAGAATTAAAATATTGGTTATTCAATTAAGACGGTTGGGGGATATTCTGCTTACTACCCCTATAATAAAGGTTTTACGCAAGGTTTTTCCCCATGCACAGATTGATTTTTTAATCGAAAAACCTTTTTTGGAAATTGTTTCAGGTAATCCCTATTTAAATAATATTTTGATTCTTGAAAAAGGGTTTTTTAATCAGTTAAATTTAATAAAAAAGATAAGAAAAGAAAAATACGATTTTCTGTTTGATTTTTTAGGGAATCCCCGCACTGCCTGGCTCAGTTTTTTTAGTAAAGCCGCGAAAAAAGTAGGATTTGATTTTCGTGGAAGAAAATTTGCTTATAATATCAGGGTTAAGAGAGATAATAGACCTAAATACATAGTGGACTTCAAATTGGATGCTTTAAAGGCCGTAGGAATTGATATAAGCGGCGGAAGAGAATCTTTATCACTGGTTGTGCCTTTTAATGCTCAAACTTTTGCGGATGATTTTTTTCATAAGAATAAGTTAAATGAAGAAAAACCGGTAATAGGGATAAGCCCTACTTCCAGAAAACAGACTCGAATTTGGCCCGGAAAATATTTTGCTCAGCTTGCCGATAAATTAATACAGCAATATAATGCTAAAATAATGTTTCTCTGGGGGCCCGGAGAAGAGGAAAAAATAGGGGAAATTGTTTCTTTGATGAAAAACAAACCGATTATTATTCCCCGGGTAGATATAAAACAATTAGCCGCTTTAATTGGAAAATGTAATTTATTAATCGGTAATGATAATGGCCCTAAACATATTGCTGTTGCAATGGAAGTTCCCACTATCACTATTTACGGCCCTACTCAAAGTGAATGCTGGAATCCTCCGGAGAGGAAGCATCAAGCGTTGAAGGCGGAGATAGACTGTATCGGATGTAATCGAAATGAGTGTTCTTCTATGGAATGTATGAAAAAAGTTACTCCTGAAAAAATAGAGGAAACGTTTTTAAAAATGAAAGAATTTGTTTTGTGATTTAAAAAGAAATGAAAGAAAAAATAGAAAAATGTTTTTTTAATTTATTTTGGCAAAAAGAAAAAAGTATATTTAATTTTTTTCTTTTTTTAC
>JAGLYT010000187.1 GCA_023132075.1 bacterium | reverse complement strand
CACCAAACAAACCAGTCAAAGCAGATCCTTTCCCTACCTGCAAAAGTACAAAACAAATCAACCCTGCACAAGCAATTATATGAAAACCTAACAAAATTTTTCCCATTTTTTATCTTTTTCCTCCCCTCATTATCATTTTAGTTTTATCGTTCCGTTAAAAAAAATTATATAGTTCATCATGCTCCGTACTTAATCAGTTTTCCGGCATTAGCCAAAGCTAAAGCCATTATCTCTCCGGCAGAGACCCTTCCCAATCCCCCTTTAATACATTCCGTTTCAGTAAAACTTTTTACCTGGTCAAAACGGCAATGCGGGGAATAAATTAAAAGCGGTACAGGATGCCAACTATGGCCCTTTAATCTGGCCGGGGTAGAATGATCTCCGGTAATCACTACTACATCCGGAGAAAGTTCCCTTAACAAAGAAATATTTCTATCCACTTCTTCAATTATTTTCACCTTCCTGGGCATATCTCCATCCTCACCGGAACTGTCCGTCTGTTTTATATGAATAAAAAAGAAATCATAATTTTTAAAATTTTTTTCTAAAAGTTTGAATTCTTCCTCAATTGTCTTAGTAACCGGCAAAACATCCATTCCCAACAAACTGGCTAATCCTCGATACATCGGGTATCCGGCAATTGCCGCAGCATTCAATTTGTAGGTATTCTTAAAGGAGGGCAAGTCCACCATACAAGAAAACCCTCTTAATAAAATCGTATTTGCCGGAGAAAATTTGGTTAATTTTTCATCAGCGAATTTTAAAAATTTATTTATAATATTCGCTGCCCGTTCTGCACCACTATTTAAGGCCTGAGCTTTTAACGGCTTCAACCCTTCTTTTTGCGGATCTACATCACTAATTTTATCAGAAAGCCCCTCCCCGCGAAAAATAACCGAAAGGCGATGTTCTTTTACCGGCTTTACGAAAATTTTAACCCCATCAATTTCTAAATCAGAAAAAAGTTCTTTACAGATTTGATTATTTTTTTCTGTAGCTATTCTTCCGGCACGGCGATCGGTGATTATGCCTTCCTCATTTAAAGTAGCAAAATTGCCTCTTGAAGCTACATCCTGCTGCGTAAACTCAAAGTCAATCCCCAAACTATCCAATAAACCACGTCCTATTTCATAACGCAACGGATCGTATCCAAACAAAGACAAATGAGCCGGCCCGCTACCCGGGGTTATTCCCGGAGAAATAGGATCACTTAGCCCGCAAATACTTTCTTTAACTAAAGCGTCCAGATTAGGACAATTGGCTGTTTCCAACTCCGTTTTACCGGAAAACTCATCCTGTACTCCTCCTAAACCATCCATAATCAAAAGAACTATTTTCTTATCGTTCTTTATCGTCAACTTACTTAAAAATTCCTGGCTTACCATTTTTCCCTCTATGTTCCTTGTTTTTTTGTTTTGAATTTATCCTTTGTCTTTTAACTTTGTGCCTCTGTGCCTGTCCTTTTCTTTTATCCTTTAACCAATTAAACCAATTCAACCAATTTAAACCGTCTTTAAACTGTCTTTCAACCGTCTTTACAACCAGTAACTTCCTGTTATCGTCTATGAACTGTTGACCGCGGACCACTCTTTTTCCTGCAATGCAGCAATCCCCGGAAGTTCTTTCCCTTCCAAAAATTCCAGAGAAGCACCACCTCCGGTAGAAATATGGGAAAGTTTTTCAGTTACCCCTGCTTTTTCCACCGCAGCAACCGAATCTCCCCCTCCAACAATGCTCAACACTCCATCCTGAGTAATTTTTCCTATTTCCTGAGCAATTTCCATTGTCCCTAATGCAAATCTTTTATCCTCAAAAATACCCATAGGCCCATTCCAAACAATAGTCTTAGACTGTCTTATTACTGTCTTATATCGCTCGATAGTAGCAGGACCTATATCCACTCCCATCCATTGATCAGGAATCTCTATTCCATGTGATAATCTACTCTCTGCTGTTTTGCCAAGTTCCTCAACAATAACATGATCCGTGGGAAGTAAAAAAACTACATTTTTTTGCTTCGCTTCTTTTAATATGTCTCTTGCTAAATTAACTTTATCTTTTTCTACCAGAGACTTACCTACCTTTATTCCCTGTGCTTCCAGAAAAGTGTAAGCCATTGCACCGCCAATCAACAAAGAATCCACTCTGTTAAGTAAATTATCAATAACCGCTATTTTCCCGGATACCTTTGCTCCTCCCAAAATAGCTAAAAACGGATGTTCCGGATCTTTTAAAGCATCATCTAAAAATTTAATTTCCTTCTCCAGTAAAAATCCTGCCGCCGAAGGTAGAAACTTACAGATGCCTACTGTAGAAGAATGTGCCCGATGAACAGTCCCAAAAGCATCCTGTATAAAAATATCCCCTAAAGAAGCAAGTTGGGAAGCAAAACCTTCATCATTTTTTTCCTCTTCCGGATGAAAACGCAAATTTTCTAAAAGTAAAACTTCCCCTGGCTTAACATTATTTACTAAACTCTTTACTTCCGGACCTATACAATCAGGAGCCATAACAACTTCTTGTCCAAGTAATTCTTCCAGTTTTTTAGCCACCGGAGCCAAACTCATCCCGGGAACAACCTTCCCTTTTGGTCTGCCCAAATGAGACATTAATATCAAACAGCAATTTTTCTCCAAAAGATATTTTATAGTAGGCAAAACTCTTTTTATCCGCGTAGTATCCGTAATTTCTCTCTTCTCATTTAACGGAACATTAAAGTCCACCCGCATTAAAACTTTATCTCTTATGACTATATCTTTTATGGTCATTTTATCCATATAAAAATTGTCCCCCTAACTCTTAGCAACGATGTATTCCAATAAATCTACTACTCTATTGGAATATCCCCATTCATTATCATACCAGGATAAGACTTTCACCAGATTTCCACCAATAACTTTGGTGCATAGACTGTCTACAATCGATGATTTTGGGTTACCATTAAAATCTTTGGAAACAAGCGGCTCATCACAAAACTGTAAATATTTACCTAATTCCCCATCCGCTGCTTTTTTAAGTGCTGCATTTACTTCCTCAGCAGTGGTTTCCTTTTCAACATTTAATACTAAATCTACTAAGGAAACATTCGGAGTAGGCACCCTGATAGCCATTCCATCCATTTTCCCCTTTAATTCCGGAATAGTCAGAGCAATAGCTTTGGCCGCACCGGTAGTAGTAGGAATCATAGAAACAGAAGCTGTACGGGAGCGACGTAAATCACTATGCGGAAAATCCAAGATTACCTGATCACTAGTAAAAGAATGGATAGTGGTCATTAATCCTTTTTCAATACCAAATTCCTCCAGTAAAACTTTAGCTACCGGGGCTATACAATTAGTAGTACAAGAAGCGTTGGAAATAATATTATGATTTTTCGGATCATACTTATCTTCGTTTACACCCAGAACGATAGTAATATCCTCATCTTTAGCCGGAGCGGAAATAATAACTTTTTTAGCCCCTGCCTGAAGATGCAATTTTGCTTTATCCGCACTTCTGAATCTTCCGGTGGCTTCAACAACCAAATCCACCCCTAAATCCTTCCATGGTAATTGAGCAGGATCTCTTTGTGCTAAAACCTTTATTTTTTTACCGTTAATAATTAAATTATCTCCTTCTACCCCTACTTCCCCGTCGAAAATACCAAATGTAGAATCATACTTAAAAAGATGCGCCAGTGTCTTCGCATCGGTTAAATCATTAACTGCTACAAAATCCAACTCCTTTGACTTCAGACCTGCTTTTAAAACTAACCTCCCAATCCTTCCAAACCCAT
>JAGLYT010000186.1 GCA_023132075.1 bacterium | reverse complement strand
TTGGAGGCAGTAGGGGGGTTGCAGGGATATATGCAATTTAAAGCGGCCCGGGCAATAGAAGAAGCAGCTAAAGGAAGAACAGAAGGCGGAGGGGGTGCCGGTGGAGGAATGGGTTTAGGTTTAGGAGCAGGGATGGGAATGATGATGCCGGGTATGATTATGCAGTCAATGCAGGGAAAGCAGACTGTCCCCGCTGGAGCAACAATAAAATGTCCCAAGTGTCAGGTGACTATGGCTGCCGGAGCAAAGTTTTGTTCTAATTGCGGAGAAAAATTAGTTCATGAAGCAACAAAAACCTGTCCGCAGTGCAAAAATACTATTCCTTCGGAGGTTAAATTTTGTCCTGAGTGCGGGAATAAATTATAATAAAATTTGGTTTTAGTTTAAACATGAGATTTTTCTCCGGAAGAAACCGGGTTGTGATTTGCGGGGATAAAGAAGAGATATTTTATGAAAGTTAAATGTAATCAATGCGGAGCCGAATTAAAAGTAAAACCCAACGAAATATTTTTTAGTTGTACTTATTGCGGTTCTTCTTTATATTTAGATGCCTCTCAAGTAAGTTTTCATTATTATTTAGCCCCTAAAATAATCGATGGTGATTTAAAATTAATCCTTTCTGCTTTCCTGCAGCGAAAAAGCTTGAAACAAAAAATTAGAATAGAAAAAAAAGAAATTTTTTATTTCCCTTTTTGGTTATTAAAAGGGGGAGAAAAAGGAATAAAACTTAAACTTGCTGCTTCGACGGCAATTGATGAAATTGAAAAAGTTGTTATTCCCCCTGCAGGGAAATTAAATTTTTTTGATCCTGAAAATGAAGATATAAAAGGTAAAAAAATAGTAGCACCCGGTATTGCTTATGAATCGGTTAAAAAAAATATGGAAGATGAAATTAAAAAAGGTGATTTTTCCCAAATTATGCTTTTGCATCTTCCGTTTTTTTTATGCCAGTATAGATATGCAGGAGAAAAAGGGGTATTTACGGTTTTAATTGATGCCGTCGGAGGGAAGATTTTTGCTAATTCTTTTCCCCATGTTTCTCTGGAAAAAATAGACTCTGAATTTTTTTGGGCAATAGGGATAACCTGTATTATTTTTTTTATGGAAGGATTAATATTTAAAAATTTATTGGTTAAAGTATTTGTCTATTTTATTTCTGCTTTTCCTTTATATTTTTTATTACAGTATCTACTCAGAAAAAAAAGGTAACAATGAAAGAAACGGTAGTAATTACTTTAAATTGTCCCCAGTGTGGTTCTTCTTTGAAAATAAAAGAAGGACAGCAGAATATAAGGTGCAGTGCCTGTTCCTCCTATTTATTGATTAAAGGCGGTGAAGGAATAAATAAATTATATATTTCTTCGCTGGTAAATAAATCTAAAGCAGTTTTGAGAGTGAAAAAATGGTTTGACAGGGATGATACGGCTAACGATATTGGGCTAAGTAAGGTAAAAAGTGTTAAATTAGTATATATTCCTCTTTGGAAATTGTCCTTTAAGGCAATCGGCTGGCGTTTTATGAAAAGAGAATTCAGGACACGTAGTTATTCCGGTGGTAACAGTTATTATGCTTTGAATGATTATATGTTTAAAGGAGGACAGGAAAATGTTTCAAAGCGGGAAGCAAAACCTATTTTGCGTTTCGGAGAATGGATAGTTCCTGCTTGTGGAATAACTGATTTTGGAAGTGAATATGTTAAAATATCGCAAAATAGTTTAAAAAGGGGATTAAAAGTCTTAGAAGAGGATAAACTACAAGCGGAGGCAATGGTTTTTGATGTGACTATTCCCGCGGAATCTATTTTGGAGAAAAAAGAAAAATCTCTGTTGGGTAATCTTCCTTTAAAAAGATCTACCTCAAATTTTTTCCAGATGGTTAAAAAGATTTCTACTAAAAAAATGTTGATTTATTATCCTTTATGGATAATAAGGTATGATTATAAAGGAATGAGATATTTAGTTTCGGTAGATGGAGTGGAGGAAAAAATTGTTTATGCCCATTTCCCCGGGAATCCTCATTATCGGGTAGTTAATTTTTTGATTGTAATTGCCGTAATTAATTTTGTATTAACCAGTCTTATTCAGCGTCCCGGTGATTTAGTAAATGCTTTATTGCAAATGAAAGAGGTTTTTATTTTTATTTTGTTTTTATTGGGTTCTATTTTATTTGGGTATTTTAAATCGGGGATTAAGTCTTTTCGTTTTTCGGATGAGGTAGTAGTAAAAAATGGTTTACGTGTTGATAAAGGATATGCCCCTGCCCGTAATGTTTGGGATAATGTAGGATTTTTGGCCCGGAAAGGGTGGAAAGGTCCTTCGTTTGATAGAATATTTAAGTAAAAAGGATTTTTTATGAAAAAACAAAATATTTGTATTATTCCTTTAAAATGTTCTCAGTGTGGTATTGAACTGCAAGCTATGGAAGGGGAACAGGTTTATTATTGTAATAATTGTAAGACTGCGTTATATCTAAAAGCTGGTGAACTTGAAGTTCTTCCCGTGGAGTTTGCCCTTCCGTCAATTGAAAGAGAGAAAGGAGAATATGCTTTTTTCCCTTTTTGGTCTTTTCTGGTAGATATTGAATTTTTTGCCGGAGTGAAACAGGAAAGATTTTCTCAATTTTCTTTAGCTCAAAATAAACAAGGTTTATGGCAGTATCATGTAGCAGGATTGTGGGGAACGGATGACTTTGGTTATATTAGCCGGACTTCCAAATTGTTTATGCGTTTTTGCCCTCAATACAATTTGAGCCCTGATTTTTATCCGATGCAAAAATGTTTTTTGTCGAGAGAAGAGGCGGAAGATTTAGTCGAATTAATATTTTTATCTTTAGAAAACGAAACAATTGTTTCGTTAAGTAAAATTAATTATAAGATTAAGATTATTTCATCTAAAATGGTGGGTATACCTTTTTACCTTGACCGGGAAAAAGATGTATATATGGATGCGTTAGGGGGAAAAACGATAGTACCAGTTTCTTTATTTAACAAGCAGTTTTAGTTTGTAAGGAATATTAGTTGTCTAATTGGAGAAAAGAATTAGAAAAATGGAAAATAGAAAAATTTATACTGTTACTCAGACTAATCAAATAGTAAAGAATTTATTGGAAGATTCTTTTCCTGAAATATTGGTAGAAGGGGAAATATCCAATTTTAAATTGCATTCTTCGGGGCATATGTATTTTTCACTAAAAGATGAAACGGCTCAAATAAGTGCAATAATTTATAGGGGAATGACTTTTGCTTTAAAGTTTGTGCCGGAAGATGGAATGAAAGTAATAGTTAGGGGAAAATTAACCTGTTTTACTAAACGGGGTCAGTATCAGATAATTATTTCTTTAATGGAACCGCAGGGTAAAGGAGCATTACAGCTTGCTTTTGAGCAATTAAAGGAAAAATTAAAAAAAGAAGGGTTGTTTGATGCAGGGAAAAAACAAAAAGTTCCTTTTTTACCGCAGAGGATTGGAGTGGTAACTTCTCCTACGGGAGCGGCCGTACGGGATATTTTGTCCGTGATTGAACGTCGTTTTGCTAATGTAGAGATATTGATTTATCCCGTGCATGTACAAGGGGATAATGCGGCGGGAGAGATTTCCGGGGCAATAGATAATTTAAATAGTAGTTTTGCTTATTTAGATGTGTTGATTGTCGGCCGTGGTGGAGGCTCGTATGAAGATTTATGGGCGTTTAACGAAGAAATTGTTGCCCGAGCCATTTATTGTTCTAAAATTCCTATTATTTCAGCGGTAGGGCATGAAACAGATTATACTATTGCTGATTTTGTTGCTG
>JAGLYT010000185.1 GCA_023132075.1 bacterium | reverse complement strand
GATTTGAAGAAAGGGATTACTTAAACAATTTAATCAGTGACGATGAATCAATAATGCACAATACGATAATTTGTTCTTACGGAAGGAAGATGGGGAGAGTATGTGCGGGAATAAATTTAAAGTTAGTGCAGGAAAAAGATATGGGGTATGCGGGCAGCGGATACGGATTTGATCTGGGAGGGATGTATCAGTTTTCTCCGGTAGTAAGGGCAGGAATAGCCATAGATAATATTTTAACGCCGAAGGTAACATTGAGAGACGAAGAAAATGTTTATAAAACTAATTTCAAAGGCGGATTGGTTCTGGAGCCGTTCAAAGATAAAGCTATAGTGACTATAGATGTAAATAGGTTGGAAGGGGAAGAGGCTTATTATTGTGGAGGTCTTGAAGTCTCTCCGTGGGGGAAGTTGGTCAGTTTCAGAGCAGGATTAAGTCATTTAAGCGAAGTTACCTATGGTTTAGGGATGGCGAGGGGGCCTGTAGGAATAGATTATGCGTATAGCGGGCATGAAACGTTAGGAGACTTACACCGGGTAAGCTTCAGTTTAAAATGGTTTAATTTATATCGTGGTAGAGCAGTACCGAAGTTAAAGAAAGAAGGAGCGGGAAAGGGAGAGTATGTATTAGAAGGGCTGCATAATGAATTGCAGTTTGATGTAGGAGAATTACGGTTTGAAGTAAAGATGTGGAATTTAGAGGTAACCGATGAATTAGACGGTGTGGTTAGAAATATAAAAGGAGAGCATCAACCGCCGAAGATAGTAATCTGGGATATGAAGGATGAGGCAGGCAGGCCGGTGAAGGAAGGGTTATACCGGTATAAATTTAAAGTGATTTATAAAGACGATAAGGAATGGACGGAGAAGGGAAAAGTAAATGTACGGTTTAATGCGCCGGTGCGTGGAGAAGTAGAGATGGAGATGAGGGGTAGACAAGGGGATGTAACCGGAGAAGAAGAAAAAGAAGAGGTGGCAGAAGAGAAAACAGAAGAAAATATTCAGGGCATTAAACAGGATATTGAATAAGTTATAAAATACAAATAACAGAATATTTATTGAAGAGAGGGGATATTATAAATGAATCTTTTTAGAAGATTAAAATCCGGAATTTGTTTGATTGTTTTTTTTGTGTTTTTGTTTACGGTTGTTGGTTTTGCTAAAAAACAAAAAGATAGGACGGAGGCTATAATTCAGTATAATTTAGCATCTTTTACTTACCGGAAAGGAAACATGGATTTAGCCATTAGTGAATACCATGAATTTGTGCGTAGTTTTCCCGACGACATTAAAGCTGCCCATGCTCAATTTATGGTTGGAGAATGTTATTTTCAGCAAGACAAATATCCTTTAGCGGCTAAAGAATTTAAAAGAACGGTAAATAAATATTCCAGGGATAAAAATATGTACTTAAATGCTGTTTATCGTTTAGGCGAATGTAATTTTAATATGAATAAATATCTAATTGCGCTCGATTGTTTCAAAAAAGTATCAAAAGGGAAGAATAAAAATCTTAGGGCGGAAGCTATTTATGGCTCTGCCCTATGCTATTTGGCAATGGAAGAATATGCCAAAAGTAAAGAAAATCTGTTGGAATTAATACAATTTTATCCGGGATATCGAAAAGAAGCTAAGGTTATAGTTCCCCTTAGTCTCATTTTATTGAAGGACAATCAAATAAAAACAACAATGGATTATTTGAGGGAGAACAAGGAAGATGTTGGTTGTATTTATTATGACGGGATAGTTCATCAGAAAGCCAAAAAGACAATGAATGCTTTAAGTCTATTTAAACAAGTGGTAGAAAAAGCACCGGATAGTAAATGGGCTGAAAAGGCTGTTTATAGTAGTGGAGAATGTCTTTATCAAATCAAACAATATTCTTTAGCTTATAAATCGTTTGAAAAAGTATTTAGTGAATATATGGATAGTGATTTAAGGATACATTCTTTGTTTTATATGGCTTGTTGCAAGATGCAAAGGGAAGAATTTAATGAAGCAAGTATGAAGTTTACAAGGCTTATTGAAAGTTTTCCGGATGACTCGTTAGTTCCCATAAGTAAATATTTTCTGGGAGAATTAGCTTTGCGAAAAAGAGACTTTGCTTCGGCATTAAATAACTTTTCCCAGGTGTTAAAAGAACCGGAAATTTGTATGGATGCTGCGTTTAAAATAATTTGGTGTTATGTTTTGGAAGAACAATATGGGGAAGTAATTACCCGGGCGGAAAATTTCCTACGGGAATATCAATGGGGTAAGTTAGTAGCTAAAGTGAAATTACTTAAAGGTATTGCTTTCCAGAAAACAGAAAAATTCGACGAAGCGAATAGAGATTATCAGGAGGTAATTGACCAATTTTCGGAGACGATGTTTTCAGAAATGGCCACATACCTTTTAGCTGCTTCTTATTATCAAAGCGGAGAATATGCACAAGTCGTTACCCATGTGTATCAGATTTTAAAAAATTCTCCTACCAGTCCAAGTAAATGGCAGGCGGAAGCATATTTTTGGGTAGCGGAATCATATTTTCAGCTGAAACAATATAATCGTGCAAGTTCTGTTTATGATTTAGTAGTTAAAAATTATCCTTACCATCAACTCGTCCCTGAGGCACAACATGCTATTGCCGCTTGCTATGCTAAAGAAGGTAAATATGAAGAGGCAAAAAGAGCTCAGAAGAAAGCGGGGGAACTTGCTGTTGAACTGGAAAAGAGAGAGGTAAGTGCACGGGCCAGTTTGGAAACAGCTAATATTCTTTTTAACCAAAGAGAGTACGAAAAAGCAATTACTTATTATGATATGTTTGTGTCAAAATACCCTGATGATGTTAATATAAGTCAGGCATTGTATCAACAGGGAGTGGCTTTGTACCGGCTGCAATTTTATGAAGAAGCAGTAAGAAAATGGAAAAAAACAGCCGCAAAATATTCGGAGACTGAGTTTGCCCCAAAAGCCTTGTTTCAAATAGGGAAAACTTATTTTGGAATGTGGAAATATAAGGAAGCTATACAGGCGTATCAGCTTTTAGTAGATGCTTATCCTTCTTCTGAATTATTAAAAGAGAGTTCCCTACAGCTCGGTCAATGTTATTATAACGCAGGAAATATTGATTCGGCAATTACGCTTTATAAAAATTTTATTAATCAATTTCCTCAAGATGAAAAAATACCTTATGTTCTGGAACAAATGCAGACTTGTTATTATCGGCAGGGCAAAAAGGGTAAAGAATTAGGCAAATTACTTGAGGAATTTCCTAAAAGTAAATTTGCGGTAGATTCTTACTGGGAATTAGGGGCAGAGGCTTTTAATAAAAAGAATTACGCTGTGGCAAAAGAGTATTTCAATAAAATTGTTGTTGATTTTCCGGAAACGGAAACAGCTAAAAAAGCGATGTATTATTTAGCTGAAGTAAATTTTGTGGAAGAAAAATATGAATTAGCCATAAAAGCCTATGAAACTTTTATCAGTAATTTTTCTGAAGATGACCTTTCTCTGCAGGCGAGATTTCGTTTAGCCGTATCAGCGTTTAAAGGAAAAAATTATCTCCAGGCAACTACTTTTTTTATGAATTTTATAGAAAAACATCCTACGGATCCTCTTGCTAAAGATGCCCGATTAAATGTTCCTCTTTGTTATAAAAAAGCACGTCGTTTTAATGAAGCCATTGAAGGGTACAAAAGTTTTATTGAAAATCATCCCCAGGATGATTCCGTTGGTTTTTCCTATTTACAGATAGGGTCATTAAATGAAGAATTAAGGAGTTTTAAAGAAGCAATTGAGTTTTACGAAAAAGT
>JAGLYT010000184.1 GCA_023132075.1 bacterium | reverse complement strand
ATGTACCTCTCCTGCCATTTGGCTATAAAAATTAGTAGCATTAAACCGGGTAACCCTTACTACACAATTTTTACCGGAAACAAGTCCCTGCCAGAAAAATTCTTTTCCAACGCCATTAGGTGCTACCACCCCTAAACCGGTAACAACAACCCTTCTTTTTTTATACAAGTTATCCCCGATAATCATTAAATAATAAACAAGAATTTTTTCCCATAAAACAACAAGAAGTCTGTAAAACAAAATTAATATCTTTTTTACAAATTTGTCTTGTTAGATGTTTGGAACATTTTTTTGAACAGGGTAATTCACAATTGATTAAAGGTGGAATTATTTTATTTTTGATGGCCATTGCCGAGGTTATACCCTGTAATGCCCCCTGTGCCCCCAAAGTATTTCCCGTTATCGGAGAAATGGCGCTAATTAAAAAGCTGTCATTTCTTCCTTTAAAAATAGATTCTATTGAATTTATTTCCATTATATCATATTCTTTAATAGACAGTCCATGGGTATTTATATAATCAATATTTTCAGGCCCTGTGTTAGCTTCTTTAAGCACACTGCTTATTGCTTTTTTCATCTCTGTTCCGCTTATATCGGCATGAAAGAAATCATAAGAGCTATTGGTATTTTGGTAGCCTGCAATTTCACAGTAAATATTTGCTTTGCGCTGTAAGGCATGTTCAAGTTCTTCTAAAACAAGAATTCCCGCTCCCTCGGATAAAACAAACCCGTCAGTATCCTGATTAAAAGGGCGGCTTGCTTTTTGGGGATTATCCGTTATTTTAGATAAAACACCTAATTTATTAAGTGAACATAGAAAAGCAGAAACCAACGGGGCTTCTGTTCCTCCGGCAAACATTATTTCATTCTTATTCTCCTGAATTATGCGGTAAGCCATTCCTATAGCGTCAGTTCCCGAGCTGTTACCGTTAGAGACGGTTAATGCTTCTCCTTTTAACCCCAGGCGAATAGAAAGTAATCCTCCTGTTCCGCAGGGGAAAAAAGCAACGGATAAAAAGGGACTGCCTTTTTTTGGCCCAAAATTCCTTAAAATATCTAATTCTTTATTAGCAAATTCTATTCCGCAAACGGCATTACCGATTATACTGCCGATTTTTTGCCGATTTTCCCCTTCAATATCCAATCGGCTGTCTTCCAGAGCCATCAAAGCAGCAGCAATTGCATATCTGTTAGAGCGGTCAGTATGTCTTATCTCTTTTGTTTTAAAGTATGCTAAAGCATCGAATTCTTGTATTTCTCCGGCAACCTGATTATTTTCTGTTTCATAGCTAAAGCGGGTTAATTTCTTTATTCCCGATTGGCCTTTTAATAAGCTTTTCCAGAATGCTTCTTTCCCGATTCCATTGGGAGCAATAACTCCTAATCCGGTTATTACTACCCGTTTCTTGTTCGTTTGTTGGGAAGTTTGGTTATTATGTTTTTCCATAAAGCTAAGGGGAATAGAGCCCATGTTTGTTGTTTATAATCAAGGTATTCCTTTCCAAAATTTTTGACTAAAACTTTTTCTTCCTGATACATACGCCGGATTATTACAGGTATATACACTAAGATAGAAAAAATAAAAGTATAATACGCATTGGAAAAAATGGTAAAACCAATTCCTTTAAAAATAACGCTGAGGTAATTAGGATGTCTTAGGTGTTTATAAATGCCTTCTTTTATTAAAATATGTTCTTTTTTTAACCCAATGTGAAGACACCAGTATTTTCCTAAAGCCTTAATAGATAAATATCTTCCCCGGATACCGATTAAAAAAATAATTAAGCCTAAAAAATTTATGCTTAAAAATGCTTTCCGCGGCAGAAAAAAATGTTCGAAAATACTAAAAAACAGCAACAGTAGGTATACTCCTGCCATAATAAAATAACTGCTTTTATATTCAACCTTTGTTTTTAATGTATGCTTTTTTAATTTTCTTTCCGAAAATACCTCATAGAAAACATAAACAACCAGAAAACAAATGTAAAAAACATTGAAAGTCATTATCTAATTCCTTTTTTGCCGACAGGAAAAGGAAAAATTGCCCATACTTCTTTGTGGTATTGAATATATTCTTCCCCTAATTTTTTTGCTAACATTTTATCTTCCAAATGCATTCTTATCGTTAAAATGGGAACATAAACAAACAGGGCAAATAAAAAAGTGTGGTAAGCATTAGGAATTAAAGTAAGGCTTAAGATTTCCATGATTATACATAAAGAATTGGGGTGTCGTAGATAACGATAGGGCCCGGTTTTGATTACCCGATGCTTTTCTTTTATTTCGATATGTACGCTCCAAAAATTTCCTAAACTTTTAATAGCCCATTTTCTTATGATAATAGCAAGAGTGTAGATTAACAAACCTAAAAAAGAGATGGACAGATTGATTTCCCGGTTAATAAGGAAGTATTCGGTAATACTTCCGGTAAATATAATGATATATAAGATAAACAAAACGGGATAAAAAGATTTAAGGTAAATTTTTCCGTTGTTTTTTCCCCCCGTAGCTTCTGTGACTTTTCCTGAAATTCGCTGAATAAAGGATAAAACTATAAAAAATATGTAAAAGGCGGAAAATAATTTCATGATTTAATTCTCAGTACTTTCTATTTTATTTTTTAAAGCAGTTAATACTGTATCGGTCATTTTTTCTATACGGGAACGGGCAACAAGTTTTTCCAGAAACCAACCAATCAGAGGAATATTCAATTTAAATATATGAATAATGATTACTTTTGTTCCGCCGGAAATTTGTTCGAAAAACCATTTTACTTTCATTCCTTTTAATTTTCCTTCTATTTGTTCAAATTCTATTGATTTGTTGTGATTAAACCATGCTTTGGATTTCCATCGGACAATGCGGTTATTAATTGAGGCGGCTCTTTCAATTATTATTTTTCCGTTTTCCCGGCCTATAATTTTACTTTCTTTATATTCGGGAATAAATTCAGGATATTTTTCTACTGCCTGGGCAAGGTGATAAATTTTTTCTAAATGAGCATTAATGATGATTGAATTTTGTGTTTTAGTCACTTTTTATTTTCGGAAATATTTTCGTTATTGTCGCTGAAAATACCTGCCGACCCTCCTTAAATTGTTGAACCACTGGATATTATTTACTTATACTGAACAAAGATTTTAAAAAAAATTCATCTATTTTAGCAAAAAACAAAAAAGCAAGTTATTACAAAGATATATCAATTGAACACTATTATACTAAAAATGGTAGTTAATGTCAAGGGCTAATGTCCTATAATCATTTTAATGCTAATAAGAAAAAGAAAAAAACCAAACATTCTTTTCAAAATTAAATCCGGTATGGAATGAGCTAATACAGCCCCAATCAATCCACCGACAAAAAAACCGATGCAGATATAGAAGGTCATACAAAGGTTAACATTCCCGTTGCGGTAATAGTGCAGAGCGGCCAGTAAACCAATAGGGGGAACCATAAGGGCAAGGGTTGTTCCCTGGGCCTGATGTTGGGTTAGTCCGAATAAATAGACAAGAACCGGAATCATGATACTTCCTCCGCCAATTCCCAACAAGCCGCTTAAACTACCGGCAAATAATCCTAATATTAGATAAAGATAAATAGGTGACATAAGATTTGTACTCCTTATTTTTTAAATGATAAACAATAAAAAGTATACAAAAAATTTTATTATTAAACAATAATTTTTTTTCTATTATTGATAATCAATGTAACTATATTTTCAAACTCCCAACTCCCAACTTCAAACTTCAAATTTTTTTAAAACTAATTTCTTTTATCTTTTAACTTTGTGCCTCTGTGCC
>JAGLYT010000183.1 GCA_023132075.1 bacterium | reverse complement strand
CCTGATAAAGCAAGTGCTTGAGTAAAATGAATAATTTCTTCTTTGCTCATCCCTTTTAAGAAAATAGCCATCATTAAAGATGCCATTTGATAATCAGGAATTTCCTCTCTCACAAATCCATTTACTATATATTCTATTTCTTCTTTGCTTAAAATTCCTCCGCTTCTTTTTTTGCTAAGAAGACTAAGTATTTGCACACTTTCCCCCCTTCTTTTTTTAAACAAAAAAACTCTTGCAATAAAATTTATTAAATCCGATATAAAATTTCTTCTACTAACTTTACTGAGTTTTTTCTAAATTTATGCATATTTTTTATTATATTCCGGTGGGAAATCTTCCCCCCACTGCGTTCATTAACATTAGCTATGCAAGCAACAGCCAAAACCCGCATTTTCAGATATCCGGCCATAATCACTTCCGGAACAGTAGACATCCCTACCAGATCTCCCCCCAAACGGCACATTAATTTAATTTCCGCCGGTGTTTCATAAACAGGTCCGGGAGTAGCAACGTATACACCTTCTGTTATTTTTATTTTTTTTCTTTCGGCACAACTTTTAGCTACACTTATTAATTTTTCATCATAAACATTGCTCAAATTTAAAAATCGTACGCGTTTTGTATTCAAACCGATTAAAGGATTACTCCCCATCAAATTTATATGGTCGGAAATCAACACTAAATCACCGCAGGAAAAATTTTCATTAATTGCACCACTGGCATTAGTTATAACCAAAATTTTTACTCCCAAGGCTTTCATTACCATTACCGGATAGGTAATTTCCTGCATTGAAAACCCTTCGTAAAAATGAATTCTCCCCTGCATTATACACAATTTTTTTCCGTCTTTTCTATTTCTTTGTTCTCCCGGCCACTCACCTAAAATTAATTCTCCTTTATGTCCTTTTACTCCGGTAGAATGAAAATAAGGAATTTTACTATAAGGTATTCTTACCTTTTTTTTAATTTTTTCGTCCAACCCTTCCCATCCTGAACCCAAAATCAATCCTATTTCCGGATTAATTCCACTCTTACTTAAAATATATTCTTTAGTCTTTTTTACTTTTTGATTCCAGTTCATTTTAATTCAAAACTCATCCTAAAAATTAAGATTTTAAAGACTCCGCTAAATTTTTGCGTTGTGAGCCGGCAACTATGTTTTCTAATGTTTTTTTGTTTCTTCTGAATAAAAGCAAACTCGATTTTTCCCTTTCTTTTTTGCCAAAACCATTGCACTCCGTGCCTGTGCTATTAATTTTTCTTTTTCCCTTCCTTTTTCCGGATATGCTGTACACCCTATACTACAGGTAAGCTTCTCACCTTTAATTTCCCATGGATATTCTTCAATTATCTTTTTTATCTTCAATCCTTCCCTTTCTATTTCTTTCCCATTCACTCCTATCTGGATTATTCCGAATTCATCTTCACCTAACCGGGCAACACAATCAATTTTTCGCATATTTTTTTTCAATAAGTCACCGATTTTCTTCAAAATTTCATCACTTTGCTGAAAACCCGATTGATTACTTATTTTACAAAAATTATCAATGTTTATAATAAAAAGACTAAATGGTATTTCTCCCCGTCTATTTTTTTTCATTTCCTGGTCAAAAAAATCTTCAAAATAATTATTATTATAAATTTGGGTCAACGGGTCTAACTGGTTTTTTCTTTTAATTTCTTCATACAAACGGGCATTAGTAATGGAAACTGCCGCCTGAAGAGAAAGTAATTCTAAAATATCTCTATCCTCTTTCGGAAAAGCATTGATTTTATCACTATCCACATTTAAAACCCCGATAAACCTTTCTCCGGCAAACAATGGTATAGCAAAAATACATTTAACTTCTCCATATGGCTCAATAAATCTTTCATCTTTTGATATCACCGGAATATATAAAGGTTTTTTATTTTGAGCTACCCAGCCGGCTACCCCCTGTCCTATTTTAAATTTTATCTGTGAAATTTTTTTCTCTCTATATCCGGAAATAACTTTTAATTCTAATTCCCCTTCTTCGTTTAAAAGCATAATAGAAAAAGAATAATAATTAACCAGAGACAAAACTTCGTCGGCAATAAGATTTAAAAGCTTGTCCAAATCCAACATTTTATTCATTGCAGAAGAAATAACCAAAAGCATGGACAATTCCTGAATTTTTCTGTCTAAAACACTTTTTTGTTCTATGATGATTTTTTCATGGGACGCAAAATAAAAGTCCGACATCTTAAAAATAAGCCTAAATAAAACGTTCTCAATTTCTTTTAAAGTTAATTCTTTGGAAAAATCAATTTTCCCAATCTTTTCTTTTAAATACAATGCAAATATTTCCTTAAAATCTAAAAAACATTCCTGAAGGGAAGACACCTTTATATTTTTATAAGGAGGTATTTCGGAAACTTCTTCTACTAAATCCTCTAATTTCCGCTCATCTTGTTTTTCTATTATCTCCAATATTTTGCCAATATGTTTTGAAAAAATTTGTCCGTATTGTTTATCTTTTAAAAGCTCCCCATATTTCGAAATAAAGTAGGATTTGTTTTGTTGTATTATTTCTCTCCATTCGATACTTTTCATTTTTTCTCCTTAATAATTTTTCAGCAATAAATTCAACTTATCCATGCCACTATTTTCTACACAAAATCTGCCTGTTAAAAAACTTTTTTGTTATGTTTAAATCAATTCACTACAGCTTGCTTGCTGCAGAGTAGTTGATTTAAAGGAGCCGGAAAAAAATCAAACAAGTCTTCCAAAATTTAGACCTATTAAATTTACAATAACTTTTTATTGATTTTAAAATTTCGTAATTTATAAAGGAAGGATTTTTTTCTTTCTTTTCAATACTTTTCTCACTGCTATCGCAATGTCTTTTGCTGTCAACCCAAATTTTTCCATTAACTCTTTTGCCTTTCCTGACTCCCCAAAACTATCTTTGATTCCTACCATTTCCAAAGGGACAGGCATTTCCCGGACTATAATTTCACTAACCATTCCCCCTAATCCCCCTATAAGCTGATGTTCTTCAGCTGTAACTAAAGCCCCCGTCTGTTTTGCGGCCTGAATAATCGCTTCTTTATCCGGAGGTTTAATTGTATGAAAATTTAGTAATTTCACAGAAATACCTTCGTTTTTTAATTCTTCAATAGCCTTTAACGCTTCCCCTACCATTATTCCGCAGGCAATGATAGTAACATCTTTCCCCTCATTAAGGGTAAGAGCTTTACCAAAAATAAATGGGGTTGATTCTTGGGTAATCACAGGAATCGCTGCCCTACCTAATCTAAAATAAACAGGGCCTTCAACTTCTTCTGCTATTTTAAATACGGCCTTGCGCGCCTCTAATGCATCACAGGGAACAACGACTTTCATATTAGGAATAACCCTCATTAGAGCAATATCTTCTAACGCCTGATGAGTTGCTCCATCTGCTCCCACTGTTATTCCTGCATGGGTAGCACCTATTTTTACATTTAAATTACAATAACAAATGATATTTCTAATTTGATCCCACGCTTTTCCTGAAACGAAAATACTATACCCGCTGGCAAAAGCAATTTTATCGGTTAAGGATAATCCCGCGGCTATTCCCATTAAATTTTGTTCAGCAACTCCTACATTAAAAAATCTATGTGGAAATTTTTGAGCAAAAATATCTGTTTTAGTAGAACAAGAAGTGTCCGCATCTAAAACAACCAGATTCTTATTTTTTTCTCCCAGGAGCAACAACCCCTCCCCATATCCTTCTCTTGTCGAATACATCTTTTCCATAATAAAATATCCTTATTCTTTTAGAAAATCAAAAAATTAATTCCTTC
>JAGLYT010000182.1 GCA_023132075.1 bacterium | reverse complement strand
AGAAACATATTTTACCTTTATTTTCTCTTTTTAGCCCATTCACCCCACAGAAAGCCATTTTAAATTAGAACCAAATCTCTCCCAGAGTGCATCCTTTATTTTGCTATAATCAGAATTGGTTAAATTTTCCCGTTCTAATGTTTTAGAAGCAATTTCACGCGTTTTTTCTATAATTTCAAAATCAGTAATAATATTTCCTATTTTTAACTCCGGTAATCCGTGTTGTTGCGTACCAAAAAATTCCCCCGGCCCCCGCAGGCGTAAATCTTCTTCGGCAATTTTAAATCCATCAGCAGTAGCCAGCATAACTTCTTTTCTTTTTCTTGCTTCAAATGTTTTAAACTCACCGACAAGAATGCAATGTGAGGTATGTTTTCCCCGTCCGATTCTTCCCCGTAATTGATGAAGAGTGGATAACCCAAAACGGTTACTGTTTTCTATCACCATTACCGTAGCATTACTCACATCTATTCCCACTTCAATTATCGAAGTAGTAACCAATATATCCAGCTCTTTTCCCACAAATTTTTCCATCATTATTTTCTTTTCCTGCTTCTTCATTTGTCCGTGCAAAATGCCCACTCTATAATCAGGAAAAATTTCATTTTTTAATTTTTCAAGCATTTTTACTGCTGCCTTTATCTGAAGACTATCACTTTCATCTACTAAAGGATAAACAATATAGCATTGCCTTCCTTTTTTTACTTCCTCCGATACTTTTTTATAAGCTCGTTTATCTTTCATCCATTGAGTAATAATTTCTCCCCGTCCTTTCGGACATTCCGATATCGTGGACACATCCAGGTCACCATAGACAGTTAATGCCAGAGTCCGCGGTATCGGGGTTGCGGTCATCACTAAAACATCGGGATTTAAACCTTTATTCCGTAACAAAGCACGTTGATTTACTCCAAACTTATGCTGTTCATCAATCACCACTAATCCTAACCGAAAAAAATCTATTCCTTCCTGAATAAGGCTGTGGGTTCCGATGATAATATCTATCTTACCTTCTTTGAGTTCCTGACAAATTCTTTTCTTTTCCCGTTTCCCCATCCCTCCCGCCAATAATTCTACTTTGATTTTTAAAGAGGCAAGCATTTTCTCTACATTTATATAGTGCTGCATTGCCAGTATTTCCGTAGGAACCATTATTACCCCTTGCCTACCATTTTCCACAGCTAACAGGAGAGCCGCAAGAGCAACCACTGTTTTACCGCTTCCCACATCCCCTTGCAGGAGCCTATTCATCGGATGTATGCTTTGCATATCCGAAAAAATCTCATTAATTACTTTTTTTTGCGCCGGAGTAAAATCAAAAGGAAGAGTTTGACGAAATGGAGTAAGTAATGTACGTTTTAACCGGTAAGTAAAAGATTTTTTTTTCTTTTTTATCCCTTTTTTCTTAAAAGCCAATGCCAGTTGAAAAAGAAAAAATTCATCAAAAATAAGCCTCCGGTAAGCTTTTCTCTTTTCTTCCCAATCCCCGGGAAAATGAATTTTTTTTATTGCCCAAATATAATCACAAAGATTTGCTTCATCTTTAATTATACCAGGCAACATATCCTGAAAACTATCCGCATACTTATCTAATGTTCTTTTTATCAAACTACGTAAAAATTTTATGTTTAATCCTTTGGTTAGTCCATATATGGGAACAATTCGTTTGGTATGAATAAGATCGCTATCGGAACCGTCTAAAATTTCGTAAGTAAAATTACTGGTCTCCAACCGGGCAAGTTTCCGTTCAAACTTCCCGTGCAAAACAACATTAACCCCCTTTTTAAGAATATCGGACAAATACATTTGATTAAAACAAACAAGAACTACTTCTTCGCTGTTATCCGTCAGGAAAATTTTTAGAATCCCGTTTCTTTTCCTGGTATAAATTATTTTCTGGTTTATGACTTGAGCTTGAATGCCGGTCTCTTCCCCATCCTGAACTTGAGAAATTTTCTTTAACTGCCGCCGATCCTCATACTCCTTAGGAAAATAAGTAATCAAATCATAAACTGTCTTTACTCCCAAATTTTCCAATAATTCCGCCTTTCGCGGCCCAACCCCTTTTAAATACTGAACATCACTCTTAAACATCATCCTTGCTCACTTTATAAATAAAAGCAACCCTCTCAACTGAGATTATTTTTCAATCGTAAATTTAAAAACAAAAATTTCAGTTTATTTTAACATAATCAACGACATCATTCGGTTTTTCTCTTTATCCCGTCGATAAGAAAAAAAATGTTCCTGTTGATGAACGGTACACATATTACATATTGAAATATTTTCTTTCTTTATTCCCAATTCTATTAATTCTCGTTTAACTACTTTACCTAAATCCAGGCTCCAGGAAGAAGAGGTTTTCTTTTCTCCGTCTTTTCCATTAAACTTGTCCATAACTTCTTTTCCCACCGTAAAACAACAAGGCCTGATGTGAGGACCTATCCCCACACAACAATTTCCCATCTTACTATTATAACATTCCTTCATCATCAACAAACCTTTATCGATAATATTTAGTGAAAGGCCTTTCCATCCGCAATGCAGTAAACCTACTGCACGATTTACAGGGTCTATTATAAACAACGGCAGGCAGTCAGCGGTAAAAATAGCTAAAGGAATAAACCGGCGGTTGGTAACCAAACCATCTATTCCTTTTATGTAATTATCTTCTTTTTCGTCCCTTACTACAAAAACTTCATTATTATGAACTTGTTCCCCGTAAACTAAATTTTTAATATCCAAATTAATTGTTTTAGCAAGAATATTTCTTTGCTCTAATTCCCGCATATTCCCAAAATTACGCGTAGTTACAAAAAGCCGGAGATTATGTTTTGTACTTATCTCTTCTTCACAAATCAAACCATCTTTAATTTTCCAGGCCATTTATTTAAAAACCCATCTTTGTTTATTTTACGTTCCTCGGGTAATACCTTTAATTTGTAAAACCAATTCTTCCGGATTAGTAGCCGCAGCAAGAACATCTTCCAGATTTACCAGCCCTTTATTATACATTTGCAATAAAGATTGAGTAAAGGTTTGCATACCATAATATCCACCCTGCTCCATTGCCTGTGTTATCTCTGAAAGATCATTATCTTCTATTAATTTTTTAACCAAAGAAGTAACAACCAAAACTTCAACTGCCGGAATACGCCCTTGTTTATTAGCGAAAGGAAGTAATCTTTGACAAATCACTCCTTTCAGGGTGTCGGCTAATTGAAGGCGGATTTGATTCTGGTGATGAGGAGGAAAAAGATCTATAACCCGGGTAACCGTCTGTATGGCATTAACCGTGTGCAACGTTGATAAAACCAAATGACCGGTCTGGGCAGCAGTTAACGCTGCTGCCATTGTTTCCAAATCTCTCATTTCCCCAATTAATATAGCATCCGGATCCTGACGAACAACCCGCTTTAGCGCATGAGAAAAATCCAGTGTATCCAGTCCTATTTCCCTCTGGCTAATAAAACTATTTTTATCTTTATATAGAAATTCAATCGGATCTTCTATCGTCACAATATGACAGGATTTAGTCATATTAATATAGTCAATCATACTAGCCAGAGTAGTAGATTTACCACATCCTGTAGCCCCGGTAACTAAAATTAATCCTCTGGAATTATCGGATAATTTTTTTAATACCTCCGGTAAATATAAGTCCTGAAATTCAAGAATTTTTGTCGGTACTAAACGAATAGCCAAACTTATTGAACCTCTTTGCCGAAAAACATTTATTCTAAATCTCCCTAACCCCATTAAACTATACGAAATATCACAGGCATAATTCTCTTCAAACGTGTACTTTTGTCTCTCATCCA
>JAGLYT010000181.1 GCA_023132075.1 bacterium | reverse complement strand
ATTTTTTGGTAATCGCAGTCTACCAGATTCCCATAATTACCATTTTTTAATCGCTTTGATTTTCTTAATTAAAGATTTAGTCCCTTCTAATTCTATTTTCAGATGCTTTAAAGAAAGATCAATAACATATAACCTGTTAAATGCCCCGGAATTTTTAAAGATTTGATGTTTTTCTTTAACTTTATTTAACATAAACTCTATTTGTATCTTTCTTTTTTCCAAAGATACCAATGCTTCCTTGGGAGAAATATTGGTAATAAAAACTACTGAGAGAATAAAAGCAACTGCAGCATGTTTCCTCTGCTTAGATAAACCATCTTTAATTAAAACAGCTAATTCCTTCCTCCCCTTTGCCGTAATCCGGTAAGCATTACGCTCAGGCATTTTGCCGATTTTTTCTTTTTTTACTGTAATATAACCCTTTTTTGATAGTCTATTTAAGACATTATAAATGGAAGCGGTAGATAAATGATCAATCATCCCCATCGAGCGTTGCTTTATTTGCCGGTCAATTTGATAGCCATGCATAGGCCCCTCAGCTAAAAACCCCAACACAACCAGTCTGTTTCTTAACATAATCTCTTCCCCCCAAAAGCCATACTGTATTTATATATTCTAAGTTAGAATAGTCTTAATTATAATAAACAAGTCAATATGTGTCAAGAAAAAAATCTTTTTATTTGATTTCCCTTGTTACCTGTGATATAATCCGGACGAAAGCTTTCTATTTTAATTGTTAAGGATAAAAAACTATGTTTATATATCTACTCTTTCTTTTTACGGTTATTCCCCTGGTGGAACTGGTTATTTTAATCAGAATCGGACAGTATATCGGCACACTCAATACTATTTTAATTGTTGTTATTACCGGTATAATCGGGGCATCTTTAGCTAAATATCAGGGCTTAAAAGTAGTCATTCGGATTAGAAAAGAAATTGCGAGTGGTCAATTACCTGCGGGTACGCTTTTTGATGGGCTTTTGATTTTTATTGCCGGGGTATTACTAATTACTCCCGGATTACTTACTGATTGTTTAGGCTTTGCTTTACTTACCCCTCCATTCAGGAAATTAATTAAAACCTATATCCGCCAAAAAGTAGAAGAACACTTACCCCGCCAACGAATACATATCGAACCTATCGATTATGAAGAATAAGTTAAAAACTTGAAATTTTTTGTTTTTTTTCTAATTAACATTCCGGTATCAAATTAAATTTTTCCCATTGTTTCATTTTATTCTCAATCTCTTTAACTATTTCACTTGTATCACGATATAAGTAGTCTGATTCAAGAGGGAAAAGCAATAAAAAATCTTTGTCCGTGATTTTTCCCCCGGTTATAATTTTCGAATAAACATTTTCATCATAATCTCCCGAAGGTTTAAAACCGCACTTCTTAATATAAAAAACAAGCGTATTTATCCAATTTGCTCTCCGAACAATATTATTTATTATTTGATTTTGCCTAATTCTGAATTGTTCAATTTGCGGAAAATTATCTCTTAAAAATTCTAACCTCTTTTTAACTATATATTCGGAAAACCCTCTCTGTCTTGCTTCATCAATAAAATTATTCAAAACTCTAAAGCTAAGGAATGCATGTTTTTCACCTAATTCCGTTGCTCCATAGGCAACTAAATTTCCTTCTTTCATTATAGTTTCGTAATAATACATTTTATTCACACCTTGTCCTTCTATAACCCATGGCTTTTCACCAACACAAATCCATTCAAATCCCTTCCCAAAATCATTATACCTAACATCTACCGGCCAAGTACCATAAAACCCTTTGACTTTTATTCCTTTTTCAATCACTTCACTTCTATAGAATAAAAACAACTTTATATTTTCTAATAGTTTATCTAAAGACATAGAAGGAGATTCTATTTCCCATCCTAAATCGCCTATTTCACCGGAATTCATATATTCGTTTTTTCTTGCCTCTTCGAGCAAATAAAAAATCTCTTTTTTTATTTCTTCATTCGACTTTTGATTTACCATTACTCCTGCCGGGAATATGACAAAAGGCACTACCCCTGCCGCAAATATCTCTTCTATGCCTATTATTCCCGTATCTATACCCATCATTTTCAAAACAAACAAAATCATTACAAAAGCTATCCCTGCAACGCCCATCATCCTTAAATATCCCCATAGACTTACATTAGCATCTTCAGATTCTGATAAAAAAGATTCTTTCTCGGAAAACTTTTCTTCAATTAATTCCCTTCTCTTTCTGTTTAGTTTTCTTATTTTTTCAAACAAATCATTCGTCTTGTCTCCTAATTCTATACGCATATTTCCACGAGCTTTTATATAAGCTTTGCTCTTTTCTTTATATGTTTTACTTAGTCTGACAATTTCTTTTTCTATATTTTCAATATCACCCTTTCCTGTTTTATTAGATTGCCTTATCCTCCCTAATAATAACAATACAATGCCAGCCAATATTAAACCTAATAACATTTCAAAACCAAGCACTCCAAACAAACCGGCAACACTTATCATAGTTAAATATTTTAATGGATTCACATTAGCGTCTTCAGATCCGGATAGAGAAGATTCTTTTTCTGTGTCTGCGGAAATAACAGCCACATTCTCTGAAGTAAGCTCAAAATTTACAATATCCCACTTTCCTTCTTTTTTAAAAAATTCTTTTGTTCGCAACAAATGATACCAATCCTCTAATGAACCATCAAGTATTGTTGTACTTGTTACTTTTTTTACACCTTTCTTTGTAAATTCTAATAAAATTTTTCGAAGCAATGCCCGGGCTATTCCTTTATTTTGATATTTTTCTTTCATACTAATATGAAAAATTTCGCCTTTTTTGATATTTGCTATAATAAAACCCGTGGTAATATCATCTTTAAATGCCCCCCACATTTCATATCCCGAATATTTTCCCACAAGCCTTTCAAGTAATTCTTTTTCATCTGTATTGTTATTGCCAATCTTTTTTATCTCTGCTCCATCAATTTTAATGTTTGGCTGCCAATTATCTAAAATTTTTATAATTTCTTTTTTGTGTCTCGTTGATAATATATTAATACCACCAGCCACCCCCAATAATACAATTACCACGCCCCATGGATTAAACAAATAAAATAAAACAACCACTGCTACTAACATACCAAAATAAGTAAACGGACTTGTTGAACCACCATCGTCTTCCAGTAACTCAGCAGTCCTTACTGGAACAATATTTTTGTTGCCCTTTCTTTCTAAATTCAGATGATGTTTTTTGTCTTGCTTTTTAGTTGGGGGATGAGAAGTTACTACAAACATCATTCCCACAGGTATTATAAAAAAAGGTATCATCACTATCTTAAACATCCCTTCCACACCTGTTATTCCGGTATCTATCCCCACCATTTTTAAAACAAACAAAGTTATCATAAAAGCTAAACCTGCGACACCTATCATGCTTAAATATTGTAATGAATTCACATAAGCGCCTTCAGATCCGGATAGAGAAGATTTTTTTTCTGTGTCCCGTTTCGCATAAGCAGAAATAATAGCCACATTCTTTGGAGTAAGCTCAAAATCAACCTTATAATTTTCTCCCACTTTTTTAATGAATTTTCCGTTTTTTAATAAATGGAGCCAGTCTTGCAATGAATGAGCTACAATGACTGTACTGACTACTTTTTTTATACTTTTCTTTGCAAATTCCAATAAAATCTCACGAAGCAATGCACGGGCTATTCCTTTATTTTGATAGTTTTCTTTCACATAAACATCAAAAATCTCTCCTTCTTTGATATTTGCTATAATAGAGCCAATGGTAATACCGTCTTTAAATGCCCCCCACATTTCAT
>JAGLYT010000180.1 GCA_023132075.1 bacterium | reverse complement strand
TAACTACCCCTGTTATGATTTTAGGGTTGTTGGGTGGATTAGTAGCAATGATTGTCGGGGTATACGCATGGAGTTTGGGGGTAAGTCTGATTACCTTAGGGATAGGTGTTTTCGGCATGATAATTTTAGCCGTTATTTTGCTAAAAGGACCTGATTTTCTGTCTGAAGTTAATTGGAAAAGTGTTAAATTGCGTTTAATAAGAAAAAAATTCTGGATAGGACTTTTTACCAAGCCTATTTCCCGTTATCCGGAAGCAATCAAACTTAACGATATAATGAAATTTGTAATTAGTTTTATGGTTATTACTACTACCTATACTCTGGGTCATTTATTGGCAACAGGTTTTGTGAATATTTCATATAGCCTTTTAATAGGATTGAGTATATCTTTCTTATATTTCCTGCTAAGTACGGTAGGTAATTGGCTTACTGATAAGATTCCTCATCTGGAAAAGGGGTTAAAAGCAGAGATAAAACAATTATTTAGTAAAGAACACCTGCATCCGGGGAAACATGCTCGTGCAATATTTACTATTGCTATAGGATCACCAATACTTTTAAGTGGTACTTTTATCGTGTTTTATGTTCTTGAACCTTTGGCTGGAACATATTTATGGATTTTATTGGCGACTGTTTTATTGGCTAATTTCGGTGGTATTTATGAAAGTTATATGAGAAGCAAGCAGTATCCTGAACCGCGCATTCGTAGAGCTGAATATGTGAAAAATTATGTTTTAACTTTAATCGCAATTTTATTAACTTTGTCTATTACTTTAAATCCCGTTCTGTTTTTAGTAATAAAAAGGGTATTTTCAGAGATAGTGGGAAGAGGAATTGATTTAATGGGTGCCGGTAAAATATATGAAATAGGAAAAGATTTAAGAATGGCTTTACCGGGTAAGAACATACCAATTTATCGGAGAAAAGGAGTAAGTTATCTTAATTTGGAAAGAAAAGATGGTTTTTATGCAGGGGAAAAAGGATGGAAACAAAATAGAGAAAAAGAAAGGAAAGGATTAACGGAAGAAAAAATTAATGATTTAATAGAGCATTTAAATCAAATTATTAATAAAATTTTGCCACAAAGACTTGATACAAAAAATCAGGTAAAGAAGTTTGCCGAAGAAATTTTGGGAAAGGCTAGTTCCTTTAGTTTAAACGAAAAGGGAATTAAACAATTAGCGGATGATGATAACTATTTTAATGCGATGCAGGGCGTTCATAAAATAGTAGGAGCAAATTATGAAGAATGGGGTAGAGATTACCAATTGAGAGAGAGATTAGCTATAGCCTGCCTTTTAATTGAACCTCCGGAAGAAAAATGGGAAAAAAGCTTAAAAAGTGAATACTTTAAATCAAAAAAGATAGAGGTTGTTGTTATTGAAAAAGCGATAGCCAGAGCGGCCGGATTTAGTAAAGAAAGAATAAAAGAAGGGGTTTTTAGTGACGGAGATACCGGGTGTATTATTATCATTAATAGAAAATGGGATAACAAGTTGGAATTATTATTAAGAATAGAAAAAGAAAGAGCTAAATTAGAAATATTTAGTAAAACCTGCCAGGGGATTATGGAGGATTTAAAAAGAAGCGAAGCGACGGAAGAGTTTAGTAGCCGTATTATAGAGTATCATAATCAGTGGTATAAATATAAAGTGGATACTTGGCATCGGCAAATTCGTATTATTTTGGAGGGAAGAAGACAGGAATTAATGTTTGAGTATGTAAATAAATTTTTTAACCGGCAAAAAAATAATTTAGAAGATGCCGAATTTAAGAGTTTAACCGATAAACTTAAAGAGTTTAAAAAGGTTTATTTATTTCCGGAAAAGTTACCGGAAAATTTATTTAATAAAGAAAAGATAGAAAGTTTCGTTAGTTATAATTTTGTTCTGGAATTTATTAAGTTTGCCGAGATAAAAGATATACAAAATGAAAAAGTTTTAACAGGGGCTCAAGCCAAAAAATTTCTGGATGAAGTACTTTATTATTATTCCAGTAAAAAGGATATTGAGTTAGGTAAAAATATTTGGCGGGCGATTACAGAATATACCAAGATAAGGAGAAAGAAAGACGAAAAACACTGGAGAGAAAGAATTATTGATTTTTTTGATGAAAGGATTTTACCTATGCAAATTATTCTCCCGGCAACGACAATGTTTCTGGTGAGTGTATATGCTTTTAATTATATATCGGTTCAAGTTGGTGTAATGTTAAGTGTTCTGGTTGGATTAATAGTTTTTACATTTATTATTATCCCCATTTTTAGCGATAAATATAAATCCCTTGCCCACTGGCGAGCAGCAAAAGTGGATAAAGACAGTAAATATTATGGATATTTAGATAAAACAATAGATAGTGAAGAATTTTCTGCTGAAACTGAGGAGGGCGAAAGGGACATTGTGGGAGAGATAAATAAAAAGATGGATGACTTATCCCCGAATGAGAAAACAGAGATTCCTATTGAGATGTCAGGTAAAGAGACTACCTTAGTTTTAACTAATGAAGATGTTGAACTCTTGAAGGAAAATAAGATGGATATTTCTACATCGGAAGGAAAATTCTTAAGTCTATTAAGTAAGGCATTGTCATTTGAGAAGGATAAAGGAATAGATTTTACCGTCCTTGCTGACCGTAAGATTACTTATGCCCTGCTGAATAAATCCCGCCATTTGTCTGAAGACTGCCAAAAGAATAGTTTTATCGGAATCAATAAATCCATTCTGGAAATTGAAAACAAAGAAATACGGAATATCGTAGCCATAGTAGCTTTTATGCATGAGTTAAGGCATGAGGCAACAGAGAAAAATGATAAGGTTTTTGAAGAGGAACAATTGGAAAGGGATGTTAAGCTTACATTATCTCTTTTAAAAGAGGGAAATATTTCCATTGATGAATATGTTAATTCTTTAGAGTCAATATTAAAAGAATCTTCACCTTATTTGATGAAGCTCAAAAAGGAAAAAAGTACTCTTTTTAATCTATTACCGTCATGGTTAATGTTCATTATATTATTGGGTATAACGGTTGTTGCTCCGAGAGAAGTGGGAGAAATTAAAGAACCGGAAGATAAAACGGTTGAAAAGGCAATAACAGTGCAGGATATAATAGATGGAAAAGTTCCTGCCAGTAAGGCAAATTTTGATGCTCTTTCCCGAATGTTTATAGAAACAGGCAGGATTGGAATAGACGATAAAACCAAGTGGGCAGGGGTTCAAAAAATTGAACAATTTAAATACTTAAGGTTTACAGGAATAAAACAAGCGGTAAAGATGTCTATGGAACAAATAGTTAAAAACAAAGATGGTTGGGAATTATTGTGTAATTGTGAAAGTTACAATTATTTAAAAATATTAGACTATGATGAGATTAGTGAAATGAGTTATCTTAAAGCACATTGGGAAGCAATAAAGAGAAATGCTGAATATACGAGAAAGATAAACGAAGCAATAAAGTGTTTAGACAGTTATAAAGACGGAGAAATAAACCACGGAGAAATAGCAAGGGGGATGTTGGAAAAAGATGAGGTAAAGATTGTTAAGGATAGAAAAATTATAAGTGAATCAATAGAACATAAAGAAAGAATGCTCGTTAGGGAAGAAGGAATATGTCTTTCTGAACAGTCTATTAAAAATCTAAATACCTTTTCTTTAGCTGCGCTGCTTATTTATGCAATAACTAAAAAAGAGCAAAGGTCTGATTCAGAGGCAAAAGAAGAAGAAGAAAATTTCTTAAAACATAAAGAGGAAACACAGGAAAAATTCCAACGACAAAATAGATATATTTTACCAAAAGAACCGAAATTTATTAATGAATTAATAAAAGAAGGAGT
>JAGLYT010000018.1 GCA_023132075.1 bacterium | reverse complement strand
CCAACCATTTTTAAGGGGTGTCTTCTTTTTTCTTGACATAATAGATATTTTTATGCTTTAATATACCAAATAAAATAGAATGGGAGGGGTCAAAGTGGTAATAAAAGACATTTTAGAGGAATTAGTACGTACACAGGGAGTGGAAGGGGTAGTGTTGGTGAGCAAAGACGGGTTTGTTATTGATAGCGCGACTACTAAAGATATGGATACAGAAGAAATAGGTGCTGTTTTTGCCGGGGCTACCGGACCTTCGGAAATTGTGGGGGAACGATTAGCGATGGGGAATCTTGTCCAGTCGATGTTGGAGTATGAAAAGGGTATTATTATTGTTCTTTCCATAAAAGAATCCTTTTTAGCGGTAATATCCGGAAGTGATGCCAATTTGGGACTGGTAAGAATTAGCACAAAAAAAGCAAGAGTAGAATTAGAAAAATTAGTGTAAAAATAAAAATTAAATTATATGCTGAAGACAATTGTAATAAATAATTACTTTATTGTATTCGGGTGAAGAGGTGGAAAATGAAAAAAATACATCCTAAGTATGAAGAAACGCTTGTAACGTGTGTTTGCGGTCATAGTTTTAAGACCAGGTCTACGAGCAAAAAAATCCATTTGGATATTTGTTCCCATTGTCATCCTTTTTATACGGGACAACAAAAATTCATAGATACGGCAGGACGGGTGGAGAAATTTAAAACCCGTTATAAGAAAACAGAGGGGAAAACGGTAAGGAAAAAAACAAAAAAAGCTGTTAAAAAAGTTAAAGGAGAAATAAAAGTCAAGAAAGAGGCAAAAATAGCAAAAGCAACAAAAGAAACTAAAGAGCCCAAAAAGACAAATAAAGTAAAAGAAACAAAAGAGAATAAGTAGGGTGACTATTTTGCAGGAAAGCGAGCAGAACATATTTTGTGTTCTGCTTTTTTTATATAATATTTAGCCGGTTTATAAACAAGGAAGAGAGAAATTAAATGAGTGAAAAAGAAAAGATTAGTGTCGGAGGGCAGGCGGTTATTGAAGGGGTAATGATGCGGTCTCCTCATTTTTACGCAGTAGCTTTGCGTCGCAGCAATGGGGAAATAATGGTGGATAAAAAGCCGATAAAGTCTCTTTCCCAAAAGTGGCCGTTTTTAAAATTACCTTTATTACGCGGGATAGTGGTATTAATAGAGTCTTTAGTTATCGGAATTAAAACACTTACTTATTCCGCAGATGTTTTTGCCGGGGATACGGAAGGGGAGGAGAGAAACGAAGCGACATTAAAAGAGAACAGCACGAAAAAAGATAAAAAAAACACTTTATCTTCCTTTATACTGGTTCTGACTGTTTTATTCTCTTTTTCATTCGGGATTTTTATTTTTATTGTATTGCCTTTAATGATTACCCAATATTTGAAAATGAATGTCTTCGAGTTTGAAAGCAAGGTCGCTTTTAATTTAATTGACGGCATTGTAAGAATTAGTGTTTTTTTAATTTATGTGGTAGTTATTTCTTTTCTGAAAGACATACGCAGGGTATTTCAATATCACGGGGCAGAGCATAAGGCCGTTTATACTTATGAGGCAAAGGAGGATCTGGCAGTAGAAAATGCAAGAAAATTTTCTACACTTCATCCTCGTTGTGGGACAGCTTTTTTAGTTATCGTAATGGTAATGAGTATTTTTCTTTTTTCTTTGTTTACGCCTGCTTCTCTCTTGGAAAAGTTTTTAATTCGATTAATCTTAATTCCCTTTGTTGCCGGTATTTCTTATGAAATTATTAAGTTTTCGTTTAAAGCAAGGTCAAATCCTCTGATAAGAATTTTTATGTTTCCCGGACTATTTTTACAAAAAATAACTACTTCTACTCCTGATGATGGCCAAATAGAGGTAGCGTTAGCGGCCTTGAATGAGGTTTTGAATGCAGAGCAGGAACAATTAGAGAGAGAAGGATTATAATGAAGAAATTAGAAGGAATAGAAGAACGTTATAAGGAGTTAGAGCGTAATTTAGCCAATCCGGATATTATTGCTCAACCTAACAAACTTAAGGAGTATGCTAAAGAACATGCCCAGCTTTCTAAGATTGTTTTAAAGATTCAGGAATATAGGACAATCTCCAAGAATATTAGCGATACAGAGGAAATGTTGTGTATGGAAAGTGATGAAGAAATGAAAGAGTTAGCGCAGAACGAGACACAAAAATTAAAGGAAGATTTTAAAAAAACGGAAAGAGAATTAAATCTTTTATTAATTCCCAAGGAGCCTTACGACAGCAAGAATATTATTATGGAAATCAGGGCGGGAACAGGAGGGGATGAGGCTTGTCTTTTTGCCGGCGATTTGTTTCGTATGTATAATCGATATGCAGAGCGAAAGGGATGGTCGATAGAAGTTTTAGATAGTCATGCAACAGAGTTAAAAGGGTTTAAAGAAGTAGTTTTTTCTATTCAGGGGAAGGATGTTTATCAGCATCTTAAGTATGAACGGGGAATACATCGGGTACAGCGTGTACCTTTGACTGAATCGGGAGGGAGAATTCATACTTCGGCAGTTAGTGTGGCTATTTTACCTGAAGCCGAAGAAGTGGAATTGAATATAAATCCTAAAGATCTTAAAATCGACACTTTTTGTTCTTCTGCTCCGGGAGGACAGCATGTTAATAAAACATCTTCGGCTATAAGAATTACGTATCTTCCTTCGGGCATAGTAGCGCAATGTCAGGATGAGCGTTCCCAATATAAAAACAAAATAAAAGCTATGAAAATTTTACGTGCCCGAATACTGGAAGAGATGAGGGATAAACAGGATCGGGAAATAGCACAAAAGAGAAAAAGTCAGGTAGGAAGTGGAGATAGAAGTGAAAAAATTCGTACTTATAATTTTCCCCAGGATAGAATTACCGATCATCGTATCGGATTAACAATGCGTAACTTGATGAATGTTTTGGATGGAAGTTTAGATCCAATAATTAATGCTCTTTTTGAGGCACAGCAAAAGAAATTTAGTGAGGAATTAATATTATGAGTTTAGCGGGAGTAAAAACCGAAGGAAAATCCGGGAAAGAAAAAACATGGACTGTTTCCGATGTTTTAAAATGGACTACTCAATATTTTAATAGTAATAATATTAGTGAGGCGCGTTTAGATGCTGAAGTTTTATTGTCCTATGTCCTGGATTTGGAGCGGTTAAAACTTTATTTAGAGTTTGACCGTGTTTTAAAGAAGGAAGAATTAAATGATTATAAGAGTTTGATTAAAAGAAGATTGGATTTTATTCCTGTAGCTTATCTGGTTGGACAAAAAGAGTTTATGGGGTTGGGTTTTTTTGTAAATAAACATGTTTTAATTCCCCGTCCGGAAACAGAATTACTGGCAGAAACAGTTATTAATAAAATTAAAGAAGGGTTTCCTTATAGTTTTAAAGAAAAAACGGAGAAGGTGGAATTGGTTAAGGAATCAATTCCACAAATAATAGATCTGGGAGTTGGTTGTGGAAATATTGCGGTTAGTATAGCTAAGTATGTTAAAAAATGTAAAATCTATGCTATAGATGTAAGTCAGAAATGTTTGGAAGTAGCGTTTCATAATAGCAAAACATATAAAATTGAGGATAAAATCACTTTTCTTTTAGGTAGTTTGTTTTACTCCCTGGAGGGATATAATCTAAAAGGGAAAATAGATTTTATTGTTTCTAATCCTCCTTATGTGAAGACTACGGAATTTGATAGTTTACCGCTGGAGGTCAAACAAGAGCCTTATATTGCTTTGAATGGGGGGCAGGATGGTATGGATTTTTATCATCGGATTATTTCCCAATCATTGATTTATCTTAAAGAAGAAGGATATTTGATTTTAGAAATAGGAGATGGTCAGAAGGAAGAGATTGTTGATTTAATGGAGAAGAAAGGTTTTTGTTCGATTCAGGTGGTTAGGGATTATTCCGGAATAGAGAGACTAATATTGGCGCAAAAATGTATGTTTAAAGGAAAAAGAAACTAAATTCTTAAATAAAAACAGAAAGTATTAAAACAAAAATGGATAAAATAATTATTAACGGAGGAAAAAGATTAGAAGGGACAATAAAAATAAGCGGTTCGAAAAATGCTGCCTTGCCGATTTTAATGGCGACTTTATTAACTGATAAATTGTGTTCTTTAACTTGTGTGCCTTATTTGTATGATGTAAAAACTATTATTTCTTTGCTGACACATTTGGGAAAAACAATAAAAAGGGAGGATGATCGGGTTCGGGTATCCTCTTCAGGGAATATTTGTCTGGAAGCACCATACGATTTAGTCTGTAAAATGAGAGCATCTGTTTTAGTAATGGGACCGCTTTTAGCTCGTTATGGAAAAGTTAAGGTTTCTTTGCCCGGGGGCTGTGCCATAGGTTCCCGGCCGATAAACTTACATTTGGATGGTTTTAAAAAACTAGGTGCAGAAATAAGTATTCGTAAAGGGTTTATTCATTTGTCGGCTAAAAGAGGACTTAAAGGGAGAAAAATATTTTTAGATTTTCCCAGTGTTGGCGCAACGGAAAATTTAATGATGGCTGCTGTTCTGGCGAAAGGAACTACCTTTTTAGAGAATGTAGCTTGTGAACCGGAAATTATAGATTTAGCTTCTTTTTTAAACAAGATGGGAGCGAAAATTTTTAATGCAGGAAGAAATATTATAGAAATTCATGGGGTAGAAGAATTAAATGGAGTTGAGCATTTGGTAATTCCAGACAGGATTGAAACCGGGACATATTTGCTTGCAGCGGCGCTTACACGGGGGAGGATAAAAATATTAAACGTAAATCCTACACATTTAGAGATAGTAATAGCAAAGATGAAAGAATCGGGGGTGGAAATAAAATTTGATGATAGTACAATGGAAGTAAGTGCGTCTGAAAATTTGAAGCCGGTAGATATTAATACATCCCCTTATCCGGGTTTCCCTACGGATATGCAGGCACAGTGGATGGCTTTTATGAGTGTCATCCCGGGTGAAAGCATTATTTCCGAAACGGTTTTTGAAAATAGGTTTATGCATGTAGCGGAATTGCAACGTATGGGTGCTAATATTAGAGTTAAAGGGGACTTGGCAGTAATTAATGGGGTAGATAAATTAAGCGGGGTTCCTGTGAGAGCTACTGACTTGCGTGCTTCGGCCGCTCTGGTTTTAGCCGGGTTGATTGCCGAGGGAGAAACATCTATTAGTAATATTTTTCATTTAGACCGCGGATATGAATCAATGGAAAAAAAATTAG
Source organism: bacterium (assembly GCA_023132075.1). Classification (GTDB taxonomy): domain Bacteria; phylum CBDUZB01; class JAGLHV01; order JAGLHV01; family JAGLHV01; genus JAGLHV01. Next base: position 6,890 of record JAGLYT010000018.1, on the reverse strand, counting down.
GGCAGTTAGGTGCGGAAATAAGGAGAGAGGGAGATAAAGACAGTTAATAAAGACGGTTGAATTGGTTATATTAGTTTAGATTGGTTAGAAAAGTAAAAGACAGAAATAAATACACAGATAAAGACAGGCACAAAGGCATCAAGGCACAGAGGCACAAAGTTAAAGAACTAAAGACAAAGGCAAAAGATAAAGAAAAAGACAAAGGACAGTTCACATACGATAGATGATAGACGATGGACGACAGATGATAGACAAAATATAAATATAAAGATAAAGATAAAAGATTGCGAATGGCAAATGGCGAATGGCTCATAGCAAAAGAAAAAAGACAAGGACAAAAAATAAAGTTTAGAGAGTGTTTTTATGGATAAAATAGAAAAAGAGGTTAAAAAAATTATTGAAGAGGTAAAAATAAAAGGCGATAAAGCAATTTGTTTTTATACTCAAAAATTTGATAAAGTAAAATTGCGCCCGGAAAGGTTATTAGTGAAAAAGAAGGAAATCAAGGATGCTTATAAGCAAGTTGATGAAGGTTTTATCACAGCACTGAAAAAAGCCAAATTAAATATTGAAAGTTTTCATAAAAGGCAAAGAATCAAAAGCTGGTACAACGATGAAAAGGGAATTCTTTTGGGGGATATCTGGCAGCCATTGGAAAAAGTAGGGGTATATATTCCCGGGGGAAAATATGCTTATCCCTCCTGTGTATTAATGAATGTTTTGCCGGCGAAGGTTGCCGGTGTTTCTCAGGTAATTATGGTTTCTCCCCCGGGCAATTTAACTCCGGCGGTATTGGTAGCCGCGGATATTTGCGGTGTAGACCGGATTTATCGGGTTGGAGGGGTTCCGGCAATTGCTGCCCTTGCTTATGGTACGGATACTTTACCACGGGTAGATAAAATTGTAGGTCCGGGAAATATTTATGTAACCTGTGCTAAAAAAATGCTTTTTGGTGAAGTGGGAATTGATATGTTAGCCGGTCCCAGCGAAATAATGATTCTTGCCGACCAGTCATCAAATTGTGATTATATAATTTCGGATTTTTTAGCTCAACTGGAACATGACCGGAATGCCAAAGCAGGGTTGGTTACTACTTCTGCATATTTAATTAAAAAAGTACAGACTCAGCTTCGAAAAATCAAAAACGGTTTTAACTTGAAACAGATTAATTTTTTTAAAGTAAAAGATTTAAATGAGGCAATAAAAGTTATTAATCAGGAAGCTCCTGAACATCTGGAAATTTTAACTAAAAATCCGGAAAAAATGCTGCTCAAAATAAAAAATGCAGGAGCAATATTTTTAGGTGAGTATTCCCCGGTAGTTTTGGGAGACTATTTTGCAGGTCCTTCTCATACTCTTCCCACCGGGAAAACAGCAAGGTTTTCTTCCGGACTTTCTGTCTATGATTTTATGAAGAGAACCAGCCTTATTTTTTATAGTAAAGAAGCATTAAAAAAATGTAGCCGTGATATCCTTAAGTTGGCGGAAATGGAAGGATTGAAAGAGCATATGAATTCTGTGAAAGAAAGACTAATTGGTTCTGGGGAGGAAATCAGTTTGAAAACAAAGCAGGAAAAGGGAGGGAATGGTGGGCAAAACAAAAACAAAAAGAGTAGCAAGAATAAAAAGAGTAACTAAAGAAACCCGGATAAATTTAATCCTGAATCTGGATGGGGAAGGAAAATACAAAATAGAAACCCCTGTACCCTTTCTCAATCATATGTTGGAATTATTTACTAAACACGGGTTGTTTGATTTACAGATTAAAGCGGTGGGTGATACAGAAGTGGATGACCATCATACGGTAGAAGATATTGGGATAGCGTTGGGAGAGGCCGTGTTCAAAGCATTGGGAGATAAGAAAGGGATTGAGCGTTTTGCTTCTTCTTTTGTGCCGATGGATGAGGTTTTGGTTCAGGCGGTAATAGATATTAGCGGAAGACCGGGATGTGAAATAGATTGTTTAAGGGATTTTTATAAAGCAGAAGATATACAAATTATTAAATTCGATCCTCAATTAATAGAGGAATTTTTTAAAGCTTTTTGTGTTAATGCGAAGATTACTTTGCATATTCGAATAATCAGGTCAGGGAAGAATATGCATCATTTAATTGAGGCTATATTTAAGGCTTTTGGCCGGGCATTATCAAAAGCGGTTGCCTATAATCCTAAGAGAAAAGGAATTCCCTCGACAAAAGGGAAGCTTTAAATATAAGAAATAAGTCATTAAGAAAAGGGGAAAAGCGTTTATGCAGATTATTCCGGCAGTAGATTTAAGAAAAGGACAATGTGTTCGTTTGACTAAGGGAAAGTTGGAAAACGAAACTGTATTTTCTAAAGACCCTTGTTTTATGGCTAATCTTTGGCAGGCCAAGGGGGCAAAGCGGTTACATGTGGTGGATTTAGATGGGGCGTTTAGCGGTGTAATGCAAAACTTAAAGATTATTAAAGAAATAAGAAAGAAGATTAGTATTCCGATGCAGGTAGGAGGGGGAATAAGGGATTTAAAAACAATTAAAAAAGTTCTGTCCATGGGTGTGGATAAGGTGATTTTGGGAACGGTAACAATTTCTAATCCTGATCTGGTAAAAAAAAGTGTTGCTGAATTTGGAAAAAAAATTATTGTTAGTGTCGATTCTCAGGAAGGAAAAGTAGCAATTGGGGGATGGAAGGATATAACGGCTCAATCAGCTTTTTCTTTAACTGAGCAGTTAATACAGGCAGGGGTTTCAGAAATAATTTTTACCGATGTGAGTAAAGACGGTACATTGGAAGGGCCCAATATTAAAGTTATAAAAAAGACACTGCAGAAATTAAAAACGAATGTTTCTATAATTATTGCCGGTGGAATGGCAAAATTGGAAGATGTAAGAAAAATAAAGAAACTGGAAGAACTGGGAGTAACGGGGGTAATTATTGGAAAAGCTCTTTATACTGAAGACATAAAAATAGAAGAAGCAATAAAGATAGCGGAGGGTAAGGAGTTTAAAAAGTAAATTGATTAAAGACAGTTAAAAGACAGTTGAATTGGTTTAGATTGGTTTTATTGGTTAAAAAATAAAAGATAAAAACAAAAGATAAGAAATTACAAGTGGCAAATAGTAAAAAAATGGAGGGGAAGGGTATGGATTTTTTGAACGGGTTAAAATTTGATGATAAGGGGTTAATTCCGGCTATAATTCAGGATGAGAAAACAAAAGAGGTATTAATGGTTGGGTATATGAATAAAGAATCATTAATAAAAACTATCGAAGAGAAAAAAACTTGTTTTTGGTCCCGGTCAAGACAAAAATTCTGGATAAAGGGAGAAACTTCAGGGCATATTCAAGAAGTAAAAGAAATTTTCCTTGATTGTGACCAGGATACTCTTTTAATCAAAGTTGAACAAACAGGCGGGGCATGTCATATGGGCTATCGTTCTTGTTTTTATCGTAAATTTAACGAAGCAGGGGAATTGGAGATTACGGCAGAGAAGCTTTTTGAACCGGAAAAAATATATAAAAAATAAGATATAATCTTTTAAAAAGATAATAAATAACAAAGGAAGCAAATAATGTTTTATCCTGATTTTAAAGAATTTAAGCGATTATCTAAGGAGGGGAATTTAATTCCCGTTTATAAGGAAATTTTGGCTGATTTAGAAACGCCGGTTTCTGCGTTAGCCAAGATTTCAGATAATTTTAAAGAGGAATATTGTTATTTACTGGAGAGCGTAGAAAACGGAGAGCGTTTGGGACGATATTCTTTTTTATCCAGTCACCCCTCGTTTATTTTTGAAAGCAAAGGCAAAGAAGTTAAGTATTATTCTCCGGGAGGTAAGTATCAAACAAAGATAAAGGGAAATCCGATAGAGGAACTTAAAAGGCTTATGAAAACATATAAACCTGTTGCAATAAAAGGATTACCTTTTTTTTATGGGGGGGCAGTGGGGTTTGTCGGGTATGATTTAGTTCGTTTTATAGAGGATATTCCGGATGTTAATCCTGATGATCTTAATCTTCCTGATTGTCTTTTTCTTTTTACCAATAATATTCTTGTTTTTGATCATATATCCCATAAAATAAAAATTGTTTCCTGTGTACATCTGGATGACTTTTTAATTAAGGGAAACAAAAAAGATAAGGGAAATATGCAAAAAAAATATAAGGAAGCTTGTAGGCAGATAGATGAGATTATTAAAAAATTGAGGAAGAGAACTCCTGTATTTAAAAACCAAAAGTCCTCTAAAGTAAAAAAAGTTAAAATAAAATCTAATTTTAGTAAAAAGGAATTTAAAGATATCGTAAAAAAAGCAAAAAGAAATATAAAAGCAGGGGAAATCATTCAAACGGTACTATCACAAAGATTGTCGGTAAAAATAAACACGGATTCGTTTAATATTTATAGGGCATTAAGGGTAATAAATCCGTCTCCCTACATGTTTTATCTTAAAATGGGTAAGTATTGTCTGGCGGGTTCTTCTCCGGAGATTCTTGTGCGAAAACAAGAACGGATGGCTGAGTTGAGACCTATTGCCGGAACCCGCAAGAGAGGGAAAAATGAACAGGAGGATTTAGAGTTAATTAAAAGTTTACTTGCTGATCCCAAAGAACGGGCAGAACATGTGATGCTGGTGGATTTAGGCAGGAACGATTTGGGCAGGGTTTGTAAATATAATAGTGTTAATGTAACGGAATTAATGACTATTGAAAAGTATTCTCATGTGATGCATATTGTTTCAGATATTAAAGGACGATTAAAAAAGGACGTAGATAGTTTTGACCTGTTTCGTGCCTGTTTTCCCGCCGGGACGGTTTCCGGTGCTCCCAAAATCAGGGCTATGGAAATTATTGACCAATTAGAAAATGTGAAAAGGGGAACGTATGCCGGAGCGGTAGGGTATTTTAGTTTTCAGGGGAATATGGATATGGCCATTACTATTCGTACCATATTAATTAAGGATAAGGTTGCCTATATTCAGGCAGGTGCAGGTATTGTTTATGACTCTTTACCTGAAAAGGAGTATAGAGAAACTTTAAATAAAGCAAAAGCAATGGTAAAAGCTATTCAGATGGCAGAAGAGGGTTTTGAGTAAGAAAAAAGCAGAATAGGAGAGGAAAAAGATGATTTTGGTGATTGATAATTATGATTCTTTTGTTTATAATCTTGTTCAATATATTGGGGAGATGGAAAAAGAAATTATTGTTTATCGCAATGATAAAATTTCATTAGAAATAATTGAAAAATTAAAACCGGCCCGGATTATTATTTCACCCGGTCCCGGTCGTCCGGAAGAGGCAGGCATAAGTTGTGAATTGATTAAAAAGTTTAGCGACAAAATCCCTATTTTAGGGGTTTGTTTGGGACATCAGTGTATAGGATATGTATATGGAGCTAAGATAGCAGGAGCAGCAAGGATTATGCATGGAAAAACTTCTTCTGTTTTTCACCATAAAAAAGATGTTTTTAAGGATATAGAAAATCCTTTCACTGCGGCGAGATATCATTCTTTGATTGTAGAAAAAAAACTTTTGCCCGATTGTCTTAAGGTTACTGCCTGGACGAAGGAAAGTGAAATAATGGGTATTAGGCATAAAAAATATAAGGTTTATGGGGTGCAATTTCATCCTGAATCAATATTGACGGATGTTGGGAAAAAAATCTTGAAAAATTTTTTAAATATAAAGAGTTAGAGAAAAGAAGAGGAGGGAAAATGATTAAGGAATCTATTAATAAATTAGTTGAGCAGAAAAATCTTTCGGAAGCAGAGATTCAAGAGGTAATGCAGGAAATTATGGAAGGAAAAGCTACTTCGGCACAGATTGCTGCATTTATCACTGCTTTGAGAATAAAAGGAGAAACAGTAGAGGAAATTACCGGTTGTGCTAAAGTAATGAGAGCAAAAGCACAAAAAATAAATGTTGACGGGAAAACAATAGTAGATACCTGCGGTACAGGCGGGGATAAGAAAGGAACTTTTAATATTTCTACTGCTACTGCTTTTGTTGTAGCGGGGGCGGAAGAATCTTTAGCTGTGGCCAAACATGGTAATAGGTCTGTTTCCAGTCATTGTGGCAGTGCGGATGTGTTACAATTTTTAGGGGTAAAGGTAGATGCTTCACCGGCGATAGTGGAGAAATGTGTTAATGAAATAGGTATAGGTTTCTTTTTTGCTCCTATTTTTCATGAATCGATGAAATATGCTATCGGACCGCGCCGGGAAATAGGAATCAGGACTGTTTTTAATATTTTAGGGCCGCTTACCAATCCGGCAAATGCTCAAGCACAGGTTTTAGGGGTTTATTCTTCTTCTTTGACAGAACCAATGGCAAAAGTTTTGGGTAAATTGGGGGTAAAACAGGCCTTTGTAGTATATGGAGTAGATGGTTTGGATGAAGTTACTACAACCGGAGATACGATGGTTTCCGAGTTGAAAGACGGACAGGTTAGTACTTTTTATATTCAACCGGAAAACTTTGATTTACCCCGGGCGAAACTTTCTGATTTACAGGGAGGAAGTATCGAGGAAAATGCCCAGATTCTTTTGGATGTTTTGAAAGGTAAAGAGGGGCATCCTTTAAACATTGTTGTTTTGAATGCAGCAGTAGCGATTACAGCAGGGAAGCAAAAAAAAGCCGATAATGTTGCTGAGAAAATAAGACTTATTAAGGAATCCGTAGATTTAGCCAGAAAATCAATAGATTCAGGTTCTGCTTTACAGAAACTGGAATTATTGAAGGAATATACGAACAGCTAAAATTTGCTATATCGTTCGAAACGCATTTTACCTTTATTTTTTTGTTTCTCCTCCCCTCGTGGGAGGAGATTAAGAGGAGGGGAGAATAAGGTTAGGAGTTAGAACAGGGAAAATAAAGGCAAAATATATTTCTCTCTAGACGCATAATTTTACC
>JAGLYT010000179.1 GCA_023132075.1 bacterium | reverse complement strand
TATCGACTGCTGGAGCGGAGCGAAAGTCCGCCAATCTTTAAGGCGGATGCCTGTCTTTATCTGTCGACTATGGACTGTTTTGTTTTCGTATTTAGTTTTTGCTTTATTAAAAGATTAATGGGAGGGGTAATGCGCATTGTTTTTATGGGAACACCACAGGATGCGGTTCCTTTTTTGGAACTTTTATTACAAAAAGAGGAAGTTGTTGGTGTTGTTACCCGTCAGGATAAGCCTTGCGGGAGGGGATATATAAAAAAGTTTCCTCCGGTGAAAGAATGTGCGATTAAACATGATTTATCGGTTTTTCAACCGGCGAAGATTAAAACGGATGAATTTTTGGAAGAGATGAAAAAACTCCAACCGGATTTAATTATAGTGGTTGCCTATGGAAAAATATTACCTGAGCAAATTTTAGATTTACCTCCCCGGGGCTGTGTTAATGTTCATTTTTCTCTTTTACCCCAATATCGCGGTTCTTCCCCGGTGCAGTGGGCAATTATAAAAGGGGAAAGGATAACAGGGGTAACCTCGATGTTTATGGATAAGGGGATGGATACGGGTGAAATTATTTTGAAAAAGGAAGTAGTTATTGAGCAAAATGATAATGTCCTGTCTTTAAAGGAAAAACTTATTAAAGAGGGGTCTATTCTTTTAGAAAAAACAATCAATCTAATAAAACAGGGAAAAGTAAGGAGTATTCCTCAATCAGGACCGCCTTCTTATGCTTCTCTTTTAAGAAAAGAAGATGGTAAGATAGATTTTAAAAAAAGTGCACAGGAGATTAATGATTTAGTGCGGGGAATGGTTCCATGGCCGGGTGCATATATACTTAATCAGGAAAAAGAAGGAACACAAAAAGTTTTGAAAATAATAGAAACAGATCTTTGTACTGTAGAGTCTGAGGTTACCTCTCCTTTTATCCCGGGTCAGATTGTAGAAATTAGAAAACCGGAAGGTGCAGTGATTAAATGCGGAGAAGGATTTTTGTTAATAAAAAAAGTTCATCCGGAAAATAAAAAAAGAATGGATTGTTATCAGTATCTTCAGGGTAAACGGTTGAAGGTTGGTGATTATTTAAAATGAATAATATAGAGCTAAATAAAGAATTTTTAAACGCACTCCATTTACTGGAAAAAACAAACAGAAATATGTTTATTACCGGTAAAGCAGGAACGGGAAAGTCTACCTTGCTGGATTATTTTCGTAATACTACTAAAAGGAAAGTAGTGGTTCTTGCTCCTACCGGCGTTGCGGCGGTAAATGTCAGGGGAGAAACAATTCATTCTTTTTTTAAGTTCAGGTCCAACATTAATTTAGAAAAAATTAAAAAAATTAAATCTAAAAAATCCCGCGCTATTTATTACAAAACGGATATAATCATTATTGATGAGGTTTCTATGGTAAGAGCGGATTTACTGGATTGTGTAGATAAGTTCCTGAGGTTAAACGGAAAGACTTCCCACCTGCCGTTTGGAGGGACTCAAATGGTCTTTATCGGTGATTTATATCAACTTCCCCCGGTGGTGTTAAGTAAAGAAAGAAATATTTTTAACTCTTATTATAAAAGTTCTTATTTTTTTTCTGCTAAGGTTTTTGATATTTTCAGAATGGAATTTGTGGAGTTAGAGAAAATATATCGACAGAAAGACGAAAAATTCATCAATATATTAAATAGTATTCGCAATAATACTATTACCGAAGAATATTTAAAAATGCTCAATTGCAGGGTTAAACCTTCTTTTAAAACCGAAAAGCTTAACGGGGCAGTTTATCTCACTTCAACCAATAGATTAGCTACAACCATAAACCATTCCCAATTAGGTAGATTAAAAACGGAATTATATATTTACGAGGGAGAGATTGAGGGAGAATTTGATAAAAAACAATTACCTACTGATTATGAATTACAGATTAAAGAAGGGGCACAGGTTATCTTGCTTAATAACGACACTTTTGGGAGATGGGTAAACGGAACGATAGCCAAAATTGTGGGAATAAAAAAAGAAATTCAAGGGTTAGCGGATACTATTTTGGTGAAACTTCCCGGGGGAAACATAGAAAAGGTTAGTCCTTATAAATGGGAATTATTTCATTTTGAATTTAATTCCAAAACCCAAATACTGGAAAATAGGGTTGTTGGGAAGTTTGTTCAATATCCTTTGAAATTAGCCTGGGCAATAACGATTCATAAGAGTCAGGGAAAAACTTTCGATAAAGTGATAATAGATGTTAGCGGTGGAATTTTTGCTTATGGACAAACCTATGTTGCTTTAAGCAGGTGTACAAGTTTAGAAGGAATAACCCTTACTCATTCGATAAAAGAGAAACACATATTTACGGATTATCGGATTGTAAATTTTATGACTGATTATCAATATAAGATTTCCGAAAAGATTTTACCTTTAAAGGAAAAAATTAAGATTATAAATCAGGCTATTCAACAGGATAATCATCTTCAAATAACCTATCTTAAACGAAATGACGAAAAATCACAAAGAAGAGTAAAACCAATTGTAGTAGATGAAATGACTTATTTGAAAAGGCCTTTTTTAGGAATGGAAGCATATTGTTTTGAAAGAAAAAATAAACGCATTTTTAGAGTAGACAGAATATTGGAGATTACTGAAGAGTAAATATTTATCTACTCTATATTCTGCCATTGATTTTCCTGTTGTTTGATTTTTTGGTTGATAGAACTTACTTTCTCTTTGGTAATATTAATCATTCCCGGATAACTAGTCGTATCAATACCTTCTTTAGCCAGTTCTTTATCGATTATCGGATTGTTTATAGAAACCTTCATCATTGTATAATACAAAAACCCAATAATAACAACTACCAATAAAATCTCTATCAACCCAAATCCTTCTTTTCGTTTCATATTATTTACCATTCCCTTTTCAGTAGTTCTTCTCAATTCGCAGCAAATTTTCTTTTAGTTATTTTTTTCTTCTTCGCTCAATCATTATCCTGATTGATAGTAAAATCATTATAACACCGAGAATGACTAATAGTGTTTGCATATTTTCAATCTTCCTTTTTTAAAATTAGGAACTGATGTATTCTTACTCATTATATATAAAAATAGGTAGTAATGCAAGAAAATCCAGGAAAGGGATTTATAAAAAACCTTGATTTTCTGGTTTTAATTAAATATAATGAGCGACAATTGAAATAATTAGTTAACAAAATATATTACATGAGGAGGGTATAAGGATGAATGGATTAAAAACTTTTTTATTGATGATTGGGCTGATGTTTTTGTTTGTGTTTGTAGGAGGAGCAATAGGCGGAAATCAGGGGATGATAATTGCTTTTGTTTTTGCCTGTTGTATGAATTTTTTTGCTTATTGGTTTTCGGATAAAGTTGTTTTAAGTATGTATAAAGCAAAAGAAGTAAACGAGCAGGAGTTTCCGCGGCTTTATGCTATAGTGAGAAATTTAGCTGACAGGGCTAATTTGCCGATGCCCCGGGTTTATATTATTCCGGCACAGGTACCTAATGCTTTTGCTACCGGCAGGAACCCGGAAAATGCAGCAGTAGCGGTGACTCAATCCCTTTTAGAGGTATTAAATGAAGAAGAATTAGGAGGGGTTTTAGCCCATGAGTTATCCCATATTAAAAACAGGGATATTCTTATTTCTACTATTGCGGCTACTTTAGCCGGGGCAATTACTATGTTAGCTTATCTGGCCCGCTTTTCCGCTCTTTTTGGTGGTCGCAGCAGGAGTAGGAATGGAGGAGGAATAATCGGTTTATTGGCAATGGCTATTCTTGCACCTATTGCGGCAATGTTGATTCAAATGGCAATTTCCCGTTCCAGGGAATATCTGGCTGATAGCGGAGGGGGAGAAATTTCCGGAAATCCGCTTGCCTTGGCCGATGCTTTAAAAAAATTGGAGTATGCAGCCCAGAGAAATCCGGG
>JAGLYT010000178.1 GCA_023132075.1 bacterium | reverse complement strand
TAAATTCATATCTTCAATTAATAAAATAGGCAAACTTTTATATCCTTCTTTACAAAAAAATATTTTATGTGTCTGGGCTCCTAATTTACGATGTTGACAGGAAGAAACCGATATTGTATCAACACCAATTGACCGAATATTTCCATAATCAGAACGAATCAGCCTTGCTGCATCCGGAGAAATTACCGGATTGGAAAATTTATATTTTTTTTTCTCTCTATATCGGGAAAACCCGGTACGAATTAACAATAAGTCACATTTCTTCAAATAATCTTTATTCTTTTCCAGAATATCCGGCATTATTAATTTATTACTTTCTGCCAAATAGTCCAAAACATAAGGAAAATTAAAAATAAATTCTTCTATGCCATATTCCCCAATAGATTTTCCCTTATTATCGAAATGCTTAGGAGCATCAATATGTGTCCCGGTGTGATTCAAAAAACTAACTGTCGCCGTATTACAACGATCCTTTCGGTCTATCTGCTTTTCCTGTTTTATCTGAAAAGGAAATCCATCCCCATAAACAGGCGTATTAACATTTAAGGGATAAGAAAGTAATTTATATTTTTTCTCCATTGCTTATCTCCTTTAAATGTTGTTCTAAATCAAACAAATTCTTAATTATTCTTTTTATCTTAAGTTTAATAAAAGGATTAGTAGTTTTATCTCTAACGCGACCGATAAATTCTACACGGTTATTTTTTGCTCCCTCGTAATCATTAATTGCATCACCAATAAATAAAACCTCTTCCGGCCTGAGTTTGTAATCTCGTAATACCTTTGCAACTAAAGTTGTTTTATCCTCAGGAGAACCAAAAACATCAACAAAAAAACCCGACAGTTCCCGTTCTTTAACAATGGATTTTATCTCTTCCTGTGGAGTTCCGGAAACAACAAAAAAAAGATAATGTTTATGATATTTATTCAATAATTCATAAGCTCCTTCAACAAAAGGACAGTCCAAAACCGATTGATATACATATCCGGAAAATTTATTATTCAATAATTCCATTTCTTCCTGCGAAAGTGGTTTTTTTAACATATCATTATAGATTATTTTAAATTTCTCAAAACGAGACATCCCTCCGTTATCTATATGTAATTTCACAATCTGGTCTACATATTGAGGATAATCACTAAATAAGTCAGCAAAAGCTTTAGTCTTAATATCCATAGATTCTAAAATTACCCCGTCAAAATCAAAAAGTATTGTTTTTATCATAAATAACTCATCAAATCCTTTTCAATATTTATTTTTTTGCTTTTTTTGTGGATTCGGAAGAATTAGCAATTTCTTTGTAAAGCTCTTCCAAATAACTAAGCAACCCTTCGCCCATATCCAAATAGTACTGGCTAACAATTTTTTTGGCTATTTGAGGACTAAATGAATAGGGGGTAATTTGATAATGTAATTCCGCATCATAAGGATAATTTTTATTACTTATTGGTTTATACTCAACTCGTATGCGATTTCCCATTATTTCTTTGATCATTATCAATAAATTTTTTACTTTCATAGGGTGGTGCCCTGTAATAATTACACACTGGTTTTCATATTTTTTATCTAAAATTTCTACACTGCCCCGGGCTGCATCCTTTACATGTATATACTCCCTAATTTCTTCCCCATTACCATACCGGGTAATTTTCTTTTCTTTAAGTGCTTGTTTTAAAATTTGACACATCCAGTTTCCCTTGTCAGCTCTGGGACCATAAAGAGACCCGTATCTTAAAATGGTAAAATTTAATCCATACATCTTGCTATAATTTTCAATAATTAATTCAGCAGATTGCTTACTACTGCGATAAAAAGACCCTGCTTTGCTATAAACATAAAGAGAACTGGCAAAAATAAATCTTTTTACCTTTTTCTTAGAGGCTATATCTAAAAGAATAGTATTCCCCAATATATTGTTTTTTACTGTTTCCACAGGATGCTTTTTAGCCTGATCGATATCAGCAATACCGGCAAAATTATAAACTATTTTGCAAGAGTTCATTGCTCTTTCCACTTTTTTCCGATCTAAAATATCACCTATAACCATTTTTTGATTGTTTCTTAAATAAGAAGAATGTTTTAAATCAAAAACAACCACTTCATGTCCAAAATCAGTAAGAGCATCAGCTACATGACTTCCTAAAAAACCGGCACCTCCAAAAACAATTGCTTTCATAAAAATCCTCCTTTTAATACTATATTCATATTATAAATCATTTAGCATATTTGGACTAAGAACAAAAAAATTGAAATACGAACCATAACAAAGATTCAATAACTTATTGGCAAATGAATTATTATCAAAATAATTTATTGGAAAATTCGTTTCATATTTAAGGTTTGTATGACTTAAAATATTTTTAAAATCATCCGTAGAAAATTCAAATATATGGCAATCAACATTTTTTACATCTTCTTCTTTCCATGATCGTCTTTTTAAATCCATCCAATATTTAATATTATACAATTGCGTTGTGTTTCTGTAGGGAATAGATAAAAACACCTTCTTTCTTGCCACCCTTCCTAATTCATTTAAAACTTTTATTGGATTAGGACAGTGTTCAAAAGTCTGAAAACAAAAAACGAAATCAAAAGAGGAATCTTCAAATTTCAAATCTTCTGCATTCCCTCGTACGGCTTGAATTCCTTTTCTTTTCATAAAAACAACACATTCTTTATTCATATTTACACCTGTCCCTTTTTTCCCACAAGCTTCAAGCAATACCCCGCTCGTAGCCCCTACATCTAATACGCTGGTTTGAGCATCAAAAATCACGGGATAATACTTTTTTAAATATCGATAAACTTGATAAAACCTTATCTGCGTCAAATAAAGGTCGGGATTATCCTGACTGTCTCTCATGGGTTCATAAACATAGTGTTTTTTTATTTTTTCTTCAGGAAACAGAATAGAAAGCTCAGGGAATTTTTCTAATTGCTTTAATAACTCTCCATAAAACAAACACCCCTTATTTTTGCCTCTTAATAAACCATATAATCTCAATAAAAAACACGCTATTCCTCTTTTCCAAATATTCTTTCTATACAAAATAGGAGGAATAAATTGTCGGATAATTTTATTCTTAACCATTCTTCGTCCTTTCCGTTTTTTTTAAATTCTTCATAAAACCCTAAAAATCTAAAATAGTATTCTATATGCTCTCTTCTATTATATTGTACCTGCTGTCTCTATAATATCCTGCAAGTTTTCATGTAATCCATATAAAATCATTTTATCCTCTATTAAAAAATATTATTTATAAAAAACATTTCTCAATTCTTTAAATATTTTATTACCTTCTTCATTAAACTTCTCGGCAAGCCGTATTTTATAAAATTCAGATTCCGGCAGTTTCACATACAAGCAAAATGTTCTCATCAATCCTAAAATTTCTTCCCTGGTTAAGTGAGGCATATTTAATACCGTATCATATATAAGCGTTGCTGTGGAAGAATGGTTGTCAATATAACCCTTTTTTAAACATACTTCCCGTAAAGGAATACCTCTATACGGAGTAAATATGTATACACTAATACTGTCTGCATTTATTTGACGATTTAAATTAATCGTATCAAAAATCAATTCCCTCGTTTCATCAGGAAATCCAAGCATATTATTAACCGTGACAGGAATTGATGATTTTTTTAATATGTTAAAAGCCTTTAATACATCCTCATTTAAAAAATGTTTATTTAATAATTTTTTTCTGAATTCTTCATTGCCATGTTCAAGACCAATGGATATTCGATTACAATTCATTCCTTCTAATAATTTTATCTTTTTTTCCGTTATAGTTTCGATCCTGGTTTGACACCAAAAAGGTAAACCTATTTTCATATACAACCTGCTGAACTCATATAATTCGTCCTCCGTCATTGATAAAAACGTTTCACAATTAAAATAGATATAATCAGCCCCATATTTT
>JAGLYT010000177.1 GCA_023132075.1 bacterium | reverse complement strand
GCATTTCTAATTCTTGTTAACATATCCGCAATTGGATCCGTCATCGACATTTTTCTTCACCCCATCTTTTTTATTTGCTTTATTTACCAACTGGATTTAGTTATCCCGGGAATTTCCCCTTTATGAGCCAACCCTCTAAAGCATATTCTGCATATACCAAAATCCCGCATATATCCTCTGGGCCTTCCACACACACTACAGCGATTATACTTGCGTGTCTTATACTTCGGTTCACATTTTTGTTTATAAATTAAACATGTTTTAGCCATACAATCACTCCTTTATTTCTTCTGAAAAGGCATTCCCAAAAAAGTCAATAATTCCCTCGATTCCTCTATCGATTTAGAATTGATTACAATCGTAATATTTAAACCTCTTGTTTTTTCCACCTTATCCGCTTTTATTTCGGGAAAAATCGACTGCTCCCGAATACCCAAATTATAATTGCCCCATTTATCAAAAGCACTACTCGAAACCCCTTTAAAATCGCGAATCCGGGGAAGTGACGCATTTACCAGTCGTTCAAAAAAATCATACATTCTATTGCCCCGCAAAGTAACTTTTGCTCCGATAGGGACACCTTCCCTTAATTTGAAATTAGAAATAGATTTCTTCGCCTTGGTAATTGAAGGAACCTGTCCGGTTATAGCCGATAATTCCTCTCGTGCCTTATCAATGATTTTTACATCATCTTTAGCTTCCGACAACCCCATATTTACAACTATTTTCTCCAAACACGGTACTTGCACTACATTTTTATATCCAAACTTTTTCTTCAGCTTGGAAATACCCTCTTTTTTATAAAACTCTAAAAGCCCTGCCATCGTTCTCTCCCTTAAAAAAATAATTCTTTTCTATTTTAAACTATAATTTCACCACATTTTTTACAAATCCTTATTTTTTTTCCATCAGATAAATAATCAATACTCACTCTTGTGGGTTTATTGCATTTATTACACACTAACATTACATTAGAAATATGTATTGACGCTTCTTTTTCTCTAATTCCTCCCGGCTCTGTTTGAGTAGAACGGGTATGTCTTTTTATAAAATTTATTTTACTGATAATTACCCTTTCTTTAACCGGAAAAACCTTCAGAACTTCTCCTGTCTTTCCTTTATCTTTCCCTATTGAAACCTTTACCTTGTCCTTTTTTTTAATATGTAACATTTCCTCTCCCCTGTCAAAAACGATCCCGCTATTTGCCCTGCGTTTTTTATATTATCCCTTTCCTGCTTAAACAACTTCAGGCGCAAGAGAAATTATTTTCATAAACTTTTTATTTCGCAATTCCCTGGCTACCGGACCAAAAATACGTGTCCCTTTAGGCTCATTTTTATCATCAATTATTACCGCACCATTTTCGTCAAATTTAATATAAGAACCATCCGTCCGTCTATATTCTTTAACCGTCCTTACCACTACAGCCCTGACCACGTCTCCCTTTTTTATTGCTGCTCCCGAAATAGCCTTTTTCACAGCACCAATAATAATATCCCCTACCCGGGCATATTTTCTTTTTGTTCCGCCTAAAGCTCTTATGCACATTATTTCTTTAGCCCCGGAATTATCAGCAACTTTCAATCTAGTTTGTACTTGAATCATTGATTAATTCACTTCCTTTTTTAATTAAATATTTTTTGATTTTTCTATTATTTCAGCCAAATACCATCTTTTATTTTTACTTAACGGCCTGGACTCAATAATCTTTACTTTATCCCCCAAATGCGATTCATTCTTTTCGTCATGAACCATAAAAGAAGTTGTTCTTTTAATTACTTTACTATATAAAGGATGTCTAACCTTTCGGGAAACTTTTACTACCCGAGATTTATTCATCTTATCAGAAATAACTTCTCCTATTCGAACTTTTTTTATTTTGTTTTCCATTATCTCCACCTCTCCCTGTTTAACACCCCTTAAAATATTTCCATTCTAAAACATTATTAATAATTCTATTCTTTCTTAGTCTTCTGCTCGGTTTCTCGTTCCGATAAAATTGTTTTCATCCGGGCAACATCCCTCCGCAAACCCCTGATTATCAAAGGATTTTTAGGGGAAATCATTGCTTTCTGGAATTTCAATTTAAACAATTGCTCTCTAACCGCCCTTAATTTTTCTTCCAATTCAACAAGTGAAAGTCCTCTTATTTGTTTTACATCCATCATTATCTCCTACAACTCTATTAATCTATATTTAACTACTAAACAGCAAACTAAATTTCCTTGCGCATTAAAAATTTGGTCTTAATCGGCAATTTATATGAAGCTCGCTTTATCGCTTTTTTTGCATCTTCTTGGGACAATCCTTCCAATTCAAAAAGAACTCTTCCCGGCTTTACTACTGCTACCCAAAATTCCGGCATTCCTTTTCCCTTCCCCATTCGGGTTTCCGCCGGTTTCTTAGAAACAGGTTTGTCCGGAAAAATTCTAATCCAAACTTTTCCCCCTTTTTTAATCGAACGTGTTAAAGCTACACGCGCAGATTCAATTTGGCGACCTGTAATCCATGTCGGTTCCAATGCTTGTAGGCCATATTCCCCAAAGGAAACCTCTGTTCCCCCTTTTGCCCTTCCTTTCATTCTTCCCCGATGTGATTTGCGATATTTAACTCTTTTCGGAACCAACATCTTTTTCTCCCTCACTCAATTTTGCTGTTGCATTCGCTTCATTATCATCTTTAATATTACTGGTTTCTTCTTTTTTGTCCGGGATTACCTTCTTGCTTTCTTTCTTAATTATTTCTTTTTTGAATATCCAGACCTTTACACCAATTCGGCCGTAAGTAGTAAAAGCTTCTTTAAAACCATAATCAATATCAGCTCTCATTGTTTGCAGCGGAATTCGCCCTTCTTTAAGCCACTCAGTGCGTGCTATTTCCGCTCCTGATAATCTACCCGCAACACATATTTTAATTCCGAGAGCCCCTCTCCTCATTGTTCGTTCTATAGCACGATTCATCGCTCTCCTATAAGCTATTTGTTTTTCCAATTGAAAAGCAACGTTTCCTGCCACTAACTGAGCTTCTAATTCCGGTGCTTTTATTTCAATAATATTTATAAAAGCTTTTTTGCTAATCAATGCTTCTATGTTTTTTCTTAAATTTTCCACATCCTGGCCTTTTTTACCGATTACAATCCCGGGACGTGCGGTAAAAATATTCATCCGAACATAATCTCCTGCCCGTTCTATCTTTACCTTAGAAACTTCTCCATATCTTGTTTTCTCTTTTATTAACTTACGAATTTTTAAATCCTCCGCTAACAAAACAGGAAACCTCTTTCCTCCAAACCATTTTGCATTCCAATCTTCAATATAACCTAACCGAAAGCCTTTAGGATGTACCTTTTGCCCCACGTTTTTTCCCCTCCTCCACTTGTTTATCCTTACATTTTTTAATAATTATTTCTTTTAATCTCCAACAACTATTGTTACATGACTGGTTTTCCTGCGATATATTGATCCCCGTCCCATAGCCATGGGACGCAATCTTTTCAAAACAGGACCCTGTCCGGCATAAGTCTCTTTTACATATATTTTATTCTCATCTACATGTTTCCCAATATTAGCAACTGCGGACTTTAGAGTTTTCATTACCATAGGTGTCGCCATCTTTTTGGTGAATTTGAGTAATTTATAAGCCTGGGAAACACTTTTTCCCCTAATTACATCCAATATTTGATTTACCTTCCGCGGCCCTACACGGGTAAAACGAGCAATTGCCTTCCCTTTCACTTTTATACTCCTCCCTCTGAAAACGAACTATTCCCTGCTTCTTTTCACTCCAACTAAACTATCTTTTTTATTTTGCTATTCACAATCTTTTGTCTTAGTCTGTCATCTGTCATATGTGAACTGTTTTTTCTGTACCTGTCTGTTTTTGTCTTTGTTTTTAACCAATTCAACCAATCTAAACCAATTGAAACTGTTTTTTAAC
>JAGLYT010000176.1 GCA_023132075.1 bacterium | reverse complement strand
ACGATAACGCAACCTAAAGGTTGCGGCTACAAGATACAAATCAAGGTTATGACATAGTCTGCAAGTGCGGAATGACAAAAACCTACAAATAGCTTTTAATAGAGGGCAGTCAGATTGAGACTGGTTTTATTATCTCTATAATCAAAATCATCAAAATTAGAGTCTCTTTCCTCATGGTTATAACCTATGTTTAAAAAAAGCCACCTTAAAAATTTATATTTCATATTTATACCGATGTTAGTTAAAACATCCTCTCTTTCCTCACTCAGGGTGCCTATCGTAGTTTCTTCGGGATATTGATTTAACTGGTAAGAGCATACTACCTCGGAAAATAATCTTCTATTTAATTTATATTCGTATTTCAGCCAGGCCTTATTCATCTGATAATAAGCATTAGAAGCAAAAGTAGATTCCATCGCTTTACGTAAAAAACTTAAGTTAAGTGTATTTCTGCTATTAAACCGTTCTTTTAAATTAATATCGGTAACCACCGTATCAAAATCAGGGGGATCTAAAATATCTTTATATTTACGATTTTGATACCCTACCTTTATGGTACTTTCACACCTACTGCTTAATTTTCCCTTTATCCCCACCATTCCTTCTCTGTAATCCGATTCAGGATTAATCAAAACAGTATCGTACCTGATTTCACCTTGGTTATACTCCATTAAAAAAGCTGTTTTGGGAAGAAAACGGTAGCGTATATGGGCAGTATAAACATTTTCGGTTCTATCCTCGGCAGACCATATTTGCTTGTAATGATTGTATCGTATATTTCGTATTATTAAAGATGTTTCCATCCGGGGAAAAAAGAAACAAAGCTCTCCTTTTAAATCATTTTTGAAAAACCTAACCCTCTCCATAAATTCCGTATCTGCCCGTTCAAAAGTATCTTTAAAATTGTTGTTTACGTTTATTTTAAAATCTCTGAATTTTAAATCCAATTTCCCTTTTAAAATATGATTTTCCGCATCCTGACTGGTATATTCGGAATATTTTAAAATATTCAGTGAATAATCAACTTCAAAATGATAGTTGTTAAGAGGCATTTCCAGGTTTAAAGATGGGGTAAAAGTGGTAAGAAAATCATCTTTTTCGTCAGAAGGAGAAAGAAAAACATTGTCATCATGCAATCCTTCTATTTTTAACCCCGGATGCAGTATAAAATCACCTAATTTTATTCCCATCATTTTGCGAACATAAAGTTTGCGCGCATAAAGATTTCCGCTGTTCAATAAAAAAGACAACAGAACTATCAAAAGCAAAATCCCTTTTTTAGCCAAGATTCTTTTCAACATCATTCCTCCTATTGATTAATATATCGGACTTGCCGGTTCTTCATCTACCTCAAGAGAAAATTCAACTCCCTTTATTTCGTCTGCCGAACCCGCAGCAATATAAGTTTCTGTCATTGCAGTGATTATTTTGGGAATATTAAGGACTTTAATCAGTTCCTTCTCTAACATCATTCCATCCAGATCTCCGGTACTTAAAAATCCTCTTTTAATTAAAAAAGCAAATTTGCCTTCGTCGGTAATATCAGGTGAAGGATTTTGCACCAGGGCAAAATACAAAAAATTTACTAAATCTCTTCTTCTTACCATTTTACCGGGGTCAGTCCCTACAAAAATATAAATTCCTTTACGGGCTAAAATTTCCATTTTTGCTCTATAAAGCTCTGCTACTGACATAAATTCTACATCTGCAGGCAACATTGGTTCTAAATCCATTATCCGGATAATCAGGTCAACAAACTTGGCATTAGTCATATAACGAGCACTTCTTGCCGGAACATTAAAACTAACAAAAAAGAAAACAATTAAACCAAATGCAATGATAAATTTTTTGGAACTTTTCATTTTTCTCCCCCCTTATTGAAGCGTTATTGTAATTTGTTTTAGTATATTTTAATAAAATTGTCAAGTATTCTTTTTTTTAATTTATTTTAGTATAATTTAAGGCCCATCAGGTAACAACCCCTATTTTCTTTATTACTACCTTTTTCCCTCTTGATGAATGAACCACAATTCTGCATATATATCCCCCTTTCATTGCTGATTCTCCCTAAAAAATCAGTACAGTCCCAGATAATCAGGGCTTTTCCCATGCTTTAAATTAAAAACATTTCACTTCGCAACCCATTAAATCGTAAACAGCCATATCTTCCGATACATTTTCATTAAGCTTATAGTAGGTACTTTTTAGTAATGACCGGAATCAGGATATGTATTCACATTACTAATAACCTCAGAAATAAAAAAACTATTGGATACTACATATATTTCAGTAGTCATTTCAGCTAAATGAAAGGTATTAAGTGCGACTATTACCTCTTTCTTGGTAACCTGCTGATCAATTTTCCCTCTTTTGATAATATCTTTTTTAGCTAAAAAATATAGTTTTTTCGCTGTATTTATCTCTTCAGATTCAGCAACAATTAACGGGTACAAACTCTCTGCTAATTCTCCTCTGGTTAAATTAATTTTTCGATTGGTATTTAAAAAAATTGAAATTCCTTGAGTAGCTAAGAAACTTGTTTCTGCTTTATAAAATTGTTTTGGTGAAATAAAAGCAGATTCTTTGGGTAAATATAACTCAAAATTTTTTACTCTACACAAAAGGTGAACAAATTCAGCCCGGGTAATAAATTCCGTATTTTCACTATTTATGGCGGAAGACATTCCTGAAGAGGAAAGGTAATAAACAAATATATAAACAAAGAAAACAAACAGAAAAAGAAAAAATCGTTTTGTCCGCATATGTTTATCCTCCTTCTCTTTAATTTGGTTTTTAATAACACTTTCTCGAGTGAGATTATACTTCAATTAATAGATAAAAGTCAAGGGGAAAATAAAAAACAGTCCATAGTCCATAGATAAAAGACAAACACTAAATCCTAATATCGAAATCCGAAATAAATTCAAAATTCTAAATCCAAAATTCAAAACAACTACTGGATTCCGCATCAACAGACTGGCGGACAAGCACCTTAGTCGAAGCAGACAAACCGTCGCTGAGTTTTTCTCAGCGTAGCTGAAAAAACTCTAAGTATCATTGAATTAATATATCGGACTTGCCGGTTCTTCATATACTTCAAGAGGAAATTCAATTTCCTTTATTCCATCTGCCGAACTCGGAGCAATGTAGGTTTCTACCATAGCAGTCACTATATCCGGTATATTAAGTGCTCTAATAATTTCTTCCTCTAACATAATTCCATCAATATCTCCGATTTTTAACCAACCATTTTCCACCAAAAAGGCAAGTTTTTCTTCGTCGGTAGTATCCGGGGAAACATTTTTTACTATTGCCAAATACAAGAATGTTACAACAATTCTCCGTTTCACCATTTTATGAGGTTCAGTATTTAAAAAGACATAAATTCCTTTGCGGGCTAAAATTTCCATTTTTGCTTTGTACAGCTCTGCTACCGACATAAATTCCGTATCTACAGATAACATTGATTCTAAATCCATTACCCGGACGATCAGGTCAAGAAACTTGGCGTTGGTCATATAATGACCACCTCTTACCGGAACATTAAAACTAACAAAAAAGAAAATAATTAAACTAAATGCAATAATAAACTTTTTAGGGTTTTTCATTTCTCTCTCCTTTTTTTCGTTGGAGCGTGATTACAATTTGCTCCAATATGTTTTAATAAAGTTATCAAGTATTTTCTTTTTTTACCGCAATTTATTTTAGTATGATTTAAAACTCATCAGGGAATTATCCCTATTTTTTTTATTACTACCTTCTTTCCTCTTGAAGAATGCACCACAATTCGACATAGATAACCACCTTTCATCACCGATCTACCCCGAATATCAGTGCAATCCCAGATAATCCGGTTTTCTCCCCGTTGTGCCCCTTTTTCACCTGCTTTAAATTCAAAATGTTTCATTTCGTAACCCATTAAATCATAAACAGTTATATCTACCGGTGCATTTTCATTAAGCTTATAGGTAAAGGTAAAGACAACAAGCACAAAGGCAAAAAG
>JAGLYT010000175.1 GCA_023132075.1 bacterium | reverse complement strand
ACCGCTGTTAATTATAATATTCCGGTGATCTGGTTAGTGCTTAATAACGGCCGGTTGGGAACTGTTTATTCCATGCAGAAAAGTCAATATCAAGGAAGGTATATTTCTTCTACTTTCAAAAGATTAGATATTGTAAAAATAGCGGAAGGTTTAGGAGCACAGGCCGTCCAAATAGAAAAACCCGGGGAGCTCAAAGAAATTATGCCTCGATTAATAGAGAGTAAAAAACCGACGGTAATAAACGCAATTATTGACCCGGAAGAAATGCCGTCGATGGATTTGTTTTAAATGGTTCAGGTTTTAATGGTTTGGATTTAACAGGATGGGATAAAAAACAATCTGGTGCCGGAGGAGGGAGTCGAACCCTCATGTCCACAATTAGACGGCAGATTTTGAGTCTGCTGTGTCTGCCATTTCACCACTCCGGCTAAGATGGAGATATATCAAAACAGCTTCATTTTAATTGAATGTGTTTCAAAAGTCAATAAAAAACTTGACAAATAAGAAAGAATGTTGTAGACTGCTATTGTTGTTTTGGCTTTTAAAAAATTAGGAAAAGATGTAGAAAGAGAAGTAATTGTTTTTAATAAAAAGACAGTTATTTTTCACCTTGTGCCTTTTAGGTTGGGTTGTTTTTTTTGTTAAAGCAGGCAAAAAGGTTGTTGATTGAAGGAAAGGAATTTAAAATAAAAGGGATGGCGTGAGCCATCTTTTTTGGCCTAAAGTTAGTTTTAATAGAACAAAATAGATTTTTATTAATGGAATGTATTTTAGAGAAGAAATAGAGAGAAATTATTTTTTAATAGAAAGGGGTTGATTGAGAATAAAACACAAAAAAGAGAGCAAGGTTAGTAAAAACGAGGATATCAAAGCAAAAAAAGTAAGGCTTGTCGATGCAGACGGAAAACAATTAGGGATAATGGAGAAGGAAGAAGCACAGACTATTGCTTTAGAGAAAGAGCTGGATTTGGTACAGGTATCAGTAGGAATTGATCCTCCGGTATGTAAATTGGTTGATTATAATAGATACAGATATCAGAGAATAAAAAAGAAAAAGCAAAATAAAAAGAAACAGAAGAATGTGCAATTGAAAGAGATAAGAATTCGTCCCAGGATTGATAAGCATGATTTGGAAATAAAAGCAAAACATATTGAAAAATTTCTGGAAGAAAAAGATAAAGTGAAAATTAGTGTCGTATTTAGAGGAAGGGAATTAAAAAATGTTCAAGCAGGAAGAGAAATATTAGAAAGATTAAAAGAGAGATTTATTCAAATAGCAACGATAGAAAAGGATGTTTGTAAAGATGGGCGGGTTTTTCATATGATTGTCGTCCCGAAAAAATAATATACATAAACTAAAGAATAAAATGGATTTTGGTAAAGGAGGAAGAAATGCCCAAGATGAAGACGCATAGCGGCGCAAAAAAAAGATTTAAGCTTACAGGAAAAGGGAAAATTAAAAGAAAAAATGCATTTGCCAGGCATCTTTTAGCCCACAAGGATGCTAAATGCACGAGAAATTTAAGAAAAGCGGGAACGCTTAATAAAACGGACTCAAATACCATTAAGAAACTACTGCCGTATTTGTAAAAAAAATAATTAGACTTTAAAAGGAATTTATTTGGCTTCGTAAATAGGGAGGAAAAATGAGTAGAGTAAAAGGTGGAGTGACAACGAAGAAAAGAAAGAAAAAAATTTTTAAAATGGCTAAAGGATACCGTTTAGGAAGGAAAAATCTTTATCGGCATGCAACAGAACAAGTAGATAAAAGTCTACAGTATTCTTATCGGGACAGACGAAAAAGAAAGAGTGTTTTTCGTTCTTTATGGATTACGCGAATTAATGCTGCATCAAGGTTAAATGGTTTATCTTATAGTCAATTGATGAATGGATTGAAGAAAGCAGGGATTTGTGTTGATAGAAAAATTCTGGCTGATTTAGCCATTTTTGATACGAATACTTTCAGTCGGTTGGCTGAAGTAGCTAAAAATCAATTAGGAATTTCCGATCCTTGCCCTGCTGCTGTTTCTTCTTCGTCCGATACTCTTTCTAAACCAGAAGTTAGTAGTGTTGCTTAAGCAAAAGCAAAAAGAAATGAGGATGGATTAAAGAAGATGTCCTATAGGTTTACTCCTTCACAGATTTTGTTAATCGGTTTTGCCTGTGTAATTTTAATTGGGACGGTCTTGCTTTCTTTTCCGTTTTCTACTGTTTCCGGAAAGGGACAGCCGGTGGTCGATGCTTTGTTTACAGCAACTTCAGCCGTTTGTGTAACGGGATTAGTGGTTAAAGATACAGGGAGTTTTTATTCCTTGTTTGGCCAGCTCGTAATTTTATTCCTTTTACAGATAGGGGCTCTTGGTTATATGACCATGGCTACAATTTTAAGTTTAATAATCGGAAAAAAAATATCCCTGCGTGAAAAGGTAATAATAAAGGAATCGTTAGACCAATTTAATTTGGGAGACTTAGTGTCTTTCGTTAAATATATTGTCAAAGTTACTCTTTTTATTGAAATGATTGGGTTTTTAATTTTGACCTGTCGCTGGATGGGTGATTTTTCGATATCAAAAGCTGTATATCTGGGAGTGTTTCATTCTGTTTCCGCTTTTTGTAATGCTGGTTTTGATGTTTTTGGCGGAATATCAGGCCCTTTTAGTAGTTTATCCGCTTATAAAGGGGATATAGTGGTTAATTTAACTATGGGGTTTTTAATTATTTTAGGAGGTTTAGGATATATAGTTTTAAGTGAGTTTTATCGATATAGAAAAGAAAAAAAAATATCTTTACATAGTAAAATTGTTTTGTTGTTTTCTTTTCTCTTAATTATTTTTGGAACAATAGTTTTTTTCGTTTTTGAATACAATAATCCTGCTACTTTAGGAGGGTTTTCCTGGAAAGAGAAAATTGTAACGGCGTTTTTTCAATCCGTCACTGTGAGAACGGCAGGATTTAGTACTGTAAATATTTCATGGATAACCAGTGGAACATTATTTGTAGCTGCTTTCTTAATGTTTGTTGGTGCTTCACCTGGAGGGACGGGAGGAGGGATAAAGACAACTACTTTCGGAGTAATGATTGCTGCTATGTGGGCTACAATTAGAAGAAAAAGAGAAATAACTTTTTTCCATCGGCGAATAGCTGATGAAATAGTAAGGAAATCTTTTGTTGTGGGCTTTCTTTCTATTATTTTTGTTGCTATTATCACTGTTGTTATGTTGAGAACGGAGAATGAAACTTTTATTAGAGTTTTTTTCGAAGTAATTTCCGCTTTTGGTACGGTGGGTTTATCCACGGGGATAACTCCGGCTTTAAGTAATATAGGGAAAGTATTAATTATTTTCACCATGTATGCAGGGAGGTTAGGCCCGCTTACTTTAGGAGTAGCAGTATTGTTGAAGGATAACGAACAAGTAAAAATTAAATATCCCCAGGAAAGAGTTTTTGTGGGGTAGAATTTTTTAATAATTGTCTAAATTTCTGAACGACAGTAAATAGATTTTATAAAAACAGATTTGATGTTTCTAAGGAGAAAAAATGGCAAGTAAAAAACAAATAGCGGTTATTGGTTTAGGGATATTTGGTTATAATATCGCAAAAGTTTTGTCACAAAAAAAATGTGAAGTATTGGCGATAGACATAAATGAAGAGCGAATAAGAGAAATTAGCGGTTTAATTACTCATGCGGTTCAAGCTAATGCAACAGAAGAGAAGACACTGCGTGCTCTGGGAATAGAAAAGATGGATGTCGTTATTGTTGGTATCGGAACAGGAATGGAAGCAAGTATTTTAGTGACTTTGTTATTAAAAGAGATGGGAGTGAAAAAAATTGTCGCTAAAGCATTAAATTCTCTTCATGGAAAAATTTTGAGAAAAGTAGGAGCTGATAGAATTATTTTTCCCGAAAGGGATATGGCTCTTAAATTGGCGGAAGGTTTAATTTCTCCCAATATATTGGATCAAATAGAACTTTCTTCCTATTATAGTATCGTGGAAATACATGCTCCTCAATCTTTTATTG
>JAGLYT010000174.1 GCA_023132075.1 bacterium | reverse complement strand
ATTGGAGTGTACATAGGAGGGGCTTTTTATGCACACTATTGGATTCAGATAATACCTTCTTTTTCATTAATTACCGGTTATATGATAGAAAGGGTTTTTGTTTATCCAAAAACGTTAAAAAGTGTTAGAATTAAAAATATGTTTATTTGTTTGCTGATATGTTCTTTTCTTTTTCCTGTTGGCGGACAAATGATATATTGCTTCAATATTTTTAAAGAACGCATTATTTTAAAAGAAAAAACTGTGCAAGAAAGAACAGCACAATGGTTAGTTGAAAACAGCAGGGATAATGACTCTATCTATGTTTGGGGAGATGAATGTTCTATTAATTTCTTGTCTAAAAGAAAAATTACCAGCCGCTACATTCATTTGTATCCACTTTATACTACAAACCATGCAACAGAAAAGAAAATTACAGAATTTATTGATGATCTAAAGCAGAATTCCCCTAAATATATAATTGATACAAGTATTACAAACTGGATGATGCCTTTGCTTTGGAAACATAATTTACGAAAGAATTATGTAAATAAAAGAGTACCGAAAGCAATCAGAAAATTATATGAATATAAATGGTTAATTCCTATTGTGCATTTTATTCAGGATAATTATGTTTTAGAGCAGGCTATTGGAAAATATGCTATACTTGTTTTGAAGTAGATGTGGGTAGTCGAAGTGTTTCGGTTCCCGTGGTTTGCTGTGTGGTAGTTGATTAAGTAAAACAGTTTTGCATTTTAAATAAATTTTAAAAAAATAGAAAGGAAAATAAAAAAATGGGTAGATTTCAGACGTTTCAGGAATTTTTAACAACACAAAGTATCAGAGTGCCTTTGGCAGGTTATATGGTTAACCTCGTTTTATCAGCAATATTATCTTTTGTTTTAAGTTATGTTTATATTAAATATGGTACTTCTCTATCTAATCGGAGAATGTTTGCCAAAAATTTTATGCTGATTACTATGGTCACAATGTTAGTAATTACCATCGTTAAATCATCATTAGCTTTATCTTTAGGTCTGGTGGGAGCTCTTTCCATTGTTAGATTTCGTGCAGCAATCAAAGAACCGGAAGAACTATCGTATTTGTTTTTTGCTATTGCTATTGGTTTAGGTTTTGGTGCAAACCAATCACGAATTACGATAACAGCGTTTGTTATCATTGTTGGGATTATTATGTTAAAAAAGCGCTTTTCTGGATTCAGGGACAATCAAAACATGTATTTAACCGTTACCAGTCACGTTCCCGGAAAAATAACATTGGAACAAATTGTCGAGATATTAAAAGAATATTCACAAGCAGTCAATATTAAACGATATGATGAGACTAAAGATTTAATCGAAGCATCGTTTCTATTAGAGTTTAGTAATTTTAAAGAATTAAATAAAGCCAAATCTAAATTGCAAATGGTAGATGATTCTATTAAAATAACTTTTTTGGATAATAAAGGCATTTTGTAAATGGAAATTAAGCGTTTTAATAAAAAAAAAATAACTACTAATTTAGCATCTAACAGCCGGAGCAATTCCGGCGGTTTGTACCTAATCAGTTCTATCCTTTTAATACTAATTATAACTATATTTTTTCACAGGACAGGATATCTTGATTATGCTGTTTCTTATATGAAATGTTTTTGCAAGGACAGGATAAAGCATTTAATAGCAATCTGTAAAGCCAATCCTCAACAAATAAATATAGATATTAAATATAAGGATTTTCAGCAATTAGCTTATAAAAGAAAAATTGCTTTAGCTGAGAAGATTTTGATTTCTGATGTACAGGATTATGTTCCTGCAATAATTAGATATAAAAATAAATCTGTGAAGGTTAAGATTCGTTTAAAAGGTGATTGGGCCATGGATAATCTGCAGGGAGAAAAATGGTCGTTCAGAGTTAGGGTAAGAGGGGATAATACTTTTTTAGGAATGAAGTATTTTTCGCTTCATCATCCACAAGTGCGGAATTATATCTACGAATGGATTTTTCATCAGGCTCTTAAAAGGGAACATGTGGTATCACTTAGATATGAATTTATAAAAGTTCTGCTTAATGGAAAAAACTTGGGAATCTATGCTCTTGAAGAACATTTTGGAAAACGATTGATAGAACATAATCAAAAACGGGAAGGGGTGATTATTAAATTTAGCGAAGACATTTTATGGTCGGACAGAAAAGAGCATCATTGCTATGAGAGAGATGGTCCTACTCTGTTACAATCAGAATTTTCCAGTAATATCAATGCTTTTAAAATGAATCGTATTTTTGAAAATCCTCTTTTGTATAAACAATTTCTTATTGGAAAAAATTTATTGGAATCGTTTAGAAAAGGTAAATTGCCAACACATAAGGTGTTTGATATTAAAAAATTGGCAAAATATTTTGCTATTAGTGAAGTAATGGGTGGTTTACATGGTATGTATTGGCATAATCTTAGATTTTATTATAATCCGATCACCTCTTTTTTAGAACCTGTGGGTTTTGATGCAATGGTCGGTGATAAGTTAGGTGCCTGCGGTAAAAATATCCATAAGGAATTAATAGAAAAAACCCCGGTTACTTTTTATGCCAAAATTTTTAGTGATTTTGTTTTTTTTGAGGAATACATAAAAGCCCTTAAACAAATTTCAGATTCTGCCTATCTGGATGAATTATTTTTAGATATAGATAATGATTTAAAAAATAATTTGCATATTATTTATAGTGAGTTTCCAAATTTTCATTTTTCAGAAGATATTTTTCGCGAAAATCAAAAACATATTCGTTTTACTTTAAATCCGGTAAAAGGTATTTTAGCTTATTTTCACAAATCTTTTAAAGACCGGATAGAACTCCAAATAGGAAATATTCAATCAATGCCGGTGGAAGTGTTAAGTGTTACAGATAATGATTCTATTGTATTGAACCCGTTGGAAAGGATCATTCTTGCCCCAAAATTATGGAAAAAATTGGTGGATTATAAAAATACTGGTTTTAATTTTCCTGAAAATTTTATTTGGTCAAGGGAGAAAATAAAAAATTTAGTGGTTAATTATAAAATTTTGGGGACAGATATGATTAAACAGCAGAAAATTTTTTCCTGGTCCTGTTTTGACGACAATTTTATAAAAAACGATTTTATAAGACAAGAGTCTAATATTAACAAAGTTAAGTTTTTGATCGTAGAGGAAGCAACAAAAAAAATATTTATAAAGCCGGGTATTTGGAAACTTACTCAGAATTTGATTATTCCCGAGGGGTATATGGTTATTGGTAAAGAAGGCCTTTATTTGAATTTATCAAATTCAGCTAAAATATTGTCTTATTCCCCACTTAAATTAATCGGGTCGGAAGAAAAACCTATTATAATTTGTTCGTCTGATTCTACGGGGCAGGGTATAATAGTAATAAATTCAAAGCAAGAATCAATATTAAAACATGTTACTTTTGATAATTTATCTAATCCATCGCAAAGTGGGTGGGTATTGACCGGAGCAGTTACTTTTTATAATTCTCCGGTTAATATGCAGTACTGCCGGTTTTTAGATAATAATTCGGAAGATACTTTAAATCTCATACATTCGGAATTTGCAATTGACAAAACAATTTTTAAAAATATATTGTTTGACGGAATAGATTCCGATTT
This sequence comes from bacterium, assembly GCA_023132075.1. Classification (GTDB taxonomy): domain Bacteria; phylum CBDUZB01; class JAGLHV01; order JAGLHV01; family JAGLHV01; genus JAGLHV01. The sequence goes on along the minus strand of JAGLYT010000174.1, from coordinate 414 downwards.
TAGTAAAGGGGAAATAACAAATTGTTCTTTTATAAATTGCGGTAATGATGCAATTGATTTTTCCGGGAGTAGAATAAAGATGCAAAATGTTTTTGTCAAAGGAATAGGCGACAAGGCTTTAAGTGTTGGAGAAAATAGTGTGGTAAGTGCTGAGAAAATCGATATAAAAAATGCTAAAATAGCTATAGCCAGTAAAGATATGTCGGTAACAGTTGTTAAACAGGTAGAATTATCTAATTGTAAAATTGGGTTTGCCGTTTATCAAAAGAAGAGTGAATTCAGAGGTTCTTTTATGAGCGTAGAGGAATTAGATAAGGAGAAAGTTGATTTGTCTTATATAGTTGAAAAAGGGTCGAGATTATGGGTAGAAGGGAAAATAATTAAGCCTGATAGAGAAAAGGTCGGGGAACTTTT
>JAGLYT010000173.1 GCA_023132075.1 bacterium | reverse complement strand
CTAAAACTTATTTTTCTGTAAGAGACATTATGACTCAAATAACCATCTCCGTCCATATCCAGGTCTAAATCGACCTCGTCTATAGGGTAAGAATAATTTTGAAAGGATACATCAACCGTTCCGCTATATGAACCAAAAAAAACATCAACGAAAGGTTCTATATCCCAGTCGGCCGTTTTCCGACGAGGTTTTACGGGTTGTTGATAACGAGGTTGTTTAACTGCCGGTTTTTGATATCGGGGTTGTGTGGGCTGTGTGGGTTGTGTAACTGTTGTTTGCTGAGGTTGAGATACGGCTTTAGATTGTATTGCTGAAGTATCAGACCATATTTTTTTTACTTCCACAAAAGATGAGGTGATGATTTCCGCTGTTTCTGTTTTTATTACTCTGGCATTTACTTCAACCCAGCCACTTCTAATATCCATAAGAGACCCGGAAATAATTGCCCCTACCCCTAATACTTTTCCTACTTGTTTGGTAGCTTTAGCATCCACTATATCGGTCATTTCGAAATGAAGTTCCTGAAGGACTTTTTCAAGAAGTTGTCTTTCTACGACCTGGAGTTCTCCTATTTTAACAATGCGGGTAGTTAGGCGTTCAGCTATAATCATCCCACCGGTAGATTTTCTTTTGTCCATATAACTGAACGGGATGATGGCCACCTTAGATTTTTTTAAGAGTTTTGATGATTCGGAAAGTTCTTGTGCCATTTGGGAGTAAGGATTTACTCTGGCATACACATTAATTGTGAAAAGCGAAACAGTAAATATAACTAATAAAAAAAATTCTTTTTTCACGAAATTCCTCCTAAGTGAAATTAATTTAATCAATCTAAAGATAACAGTAATAAAATGAATTGTCAAGAATCTGCTAACAAATTTTTTTTATAAAAGGCCTACATCTTTTTCCATATCTTTGAAACTTTTTTTCTTAGCATGGATTTCTTTAATCAATTCCGGAGTGATGGAAATTAACAAATCTTTAATTTTCAAAGAAGAAGAAATATCCGTCACTTTGGTTAACTCTGAAGACGGGACAATTAATCGCGGTAGTGTATTCCATAGTTGATAACACTTATCAAGTTTCTGCAGTGCTCTTTTAATTTCACCTGATTCTCCGGAAAGTTCTACTTCAAAGGCATAGGTAGGCGTCCCTTGAATTTCTCTTCTCCAGATGACATCAACTTTTCTTTTTTCATCAGGGATGGAGAATTCTGTTTGCGGATAGAAGTTTTGTAGTTTTCCCATTTCTTCGATAATTTCTATTAATCGGGTATGAGAATTAGCGGAACACTCTACATCCGGTAATTTTTTTATCATATCCTTTTTTTTAGAAAGAGATTTATTAATTCCCACGCTAACTACAGGCCAGCTGAATATTTTTTCCTCTATTTTTACCAGGTGTTCGGTATTCAAAGAGATAATGTGTTTCCCTTTTAAACTGTTTTCCATTATATCAAATTCAGCGGAAGGAAGAGGACCTTTACCTTCTTTCCAGAGATCAGGAGGAAGTAAATTGATAGGCTTAAAGTAAAATCTCCATGGCCATTTGGAAGTGCCTATTCTGATCTCCCGGGGCCAAAAAGGATCAATACCATGAAATTTACTTAATATGAGTCCTTTACCGATGATGCCCTTTGCTTCTTTTGAAGCATAAAAATAAATAATATCCCCTGATTGTAAGGCATTCCAGGAAGATTTCCCTTCGGGGGTAAAACCCCAGTGGGGTGGATTGTATTCAAATACCTTGTGCCATTCTTCCGTGTCACCGTTAATAAGGTAATTTTTGAGATTCAACATAGATAAATTTCTTTCCGATAATTTTTACTTAATGCAATTATATTTGAAAATTCATAATATCTTAATTATTTTCGAATGTCAATGTAAAAACAGTAAGGGGAATACAGAAAATTCATTTGTTGATTTTATCAACTTCTGTGTATAATTTATTATTTCTTCTGGAATGGGAAAAGAGTTTGCATTTGATTAATGAAGAGAAATGTTCTTGAATAAATAAATTGAATTTGCTATGATATAACAATGTATTGTATGAAGAGAAAAAAAATTAAAGAAGTATAAAGGAGGGGAAAATGGCTGTAAAAGTAGATGAGGAAAAATGTACGGGGTGTGGTATTTGTGTAGACAGTTGTGGTGTAGAGGCAATAAAGATTGAGAACGATAAAGCAATTATAAGTGAGGACTGTGTAGAATGTAGTGCTTGCATAAGTGAGTGCCCACAGGAAGCGATTTCTCCTGAGGAGTAAAATCCTGTGTAAAGGTAAAAGAGAAAAAAATTTTTAGGAGTTGGCCGGGAAATTAAAAAATGGAACGTTTAATTAAAGATTTTTTAAGAAAGAAAAATTTTGCCGTTATAGGGTCATTCAGAAATGAAACTAAATACGCTTTTAAAATTTTAAAAAACTTAAAAAGAAAAGAGTATAAAGTTTATCCCGTGAATCCCAGTCTGAGTGAAGTGGATGGCCTAAAATGTTATAAGAGTATAATTCATATCCCTTTTTTGATAGATGTTGTTAATTTAGTTACACCGCCGAAAGTAACTGAGAAAATTGTCAGAGAATGTAAAGATAAAGGAATATATCGCGTATGGATTCAACCGGGTGCGGAAAGTGAAAACGCCATAGAATTTTGCAAAAAGAATAAAATTAATGTTATCTATAATCTTTGTGTGATGTTGGAGATTATGTGATAAAAGAGTTTTTTATGGAGGGGACTTAATAATAGGGTTAAAATAGTTTAAAAAAAGAATAAATATAGGTTAAGAGGTTTAGCTAATGCAAAAAGTAGATGAAAAAGCAAAAATTGAACAAGAAAAGCGTCTTAGAGAGAGGATGCATAAAATAAAACATAAGCTCATCGTTATCAGCGGAAAAGGCGGTGTCGGCAAAACGACAGTGGCAGTTAATTTAGCTTATGGTTTGGCAATAAAAGGAAATAAAGTGGGTATTTTGGATGTTGATATTCACGGGCCTAATATTGCTAAGATGTTAGGAATTGAAGGAAAAAGACTTGTAAGTTCTGAATTGGGAATCGAGCCTTTCGGGGTGTTATCTAATTTAAAAGTAATAAGTCTTGCTTTGTTATTAGAGGACAAAGATCAGCCGATAATCTGGCGGGGTCCTCTCAAAATGATGACTATAAAACAGTTTTTAGCAGATGTTAATTGGGGAGAGCTTGATTATTTAATTGTTGATTCTCCTCCCGGAACGGGAGATGAACCTTTAAGTGTTTGTCAGCTTATTCCGGATACAAAGGGGGCAATTATTGTTACGACACCGCAGGAAGTTGCTATTTTAGATTCCAGAAAAAGTGTTTTTTTTGCAAAGAAGATAAACGTTCCTATTATCGGAATAATCGAAAATATGAGTGGTTTGATCTGTCCTCATTGTAAGAAAGAAATAGACTTATTTGGAATAGGTGGCGGTGAAAGCTCAGCTTATGATTTAAAAATACCATTTTTAGGAAGAATTCCTCTTGAGCCTGAGATAGTAAAACTGGGAGATTCCGGACAACCGTATATCTATTTTAAAAAAGAAACACAAACGGCAAAAATCATGGATGAAATAACGGATAAAATTACCGCTTATATAAAAGACAATGACTTATAAGATAATCTATGTGTATTTTGCATGGATCTATAAATACTTAAAAAGATAAGGAGAAAGGATTATGCCTATTTATACTTATATTTGCAAAGATTGTGGTGAGAAATTTGATTTATTAATAGGGGTTACTTCTGAAAAAGCGGAACTCAAATGTAAAAAATGTGGAAGCAAGAAAATTGAGAAGACACTAAGTTCGTTTAGTGTGGGAAATTCGGGTTCATCCGGGTCAAGTTGTCCGTCAGGAACATGTCCTACCTGTTAATAAAGAATCAATGTTTAAAATAGTGGATTTTAAATAGATTAAATTTAAATTCTTACCGGGGATTTGTTTTTATGGAAACGGTGTTTAACCAATACTGGGAAAAATATGACGACTGGTATAATAAAAACGAATTTGCCTATTTATCAGAACTTGA
>JAGLYT010000172.1 GCA_023132075.1 bacterium | reverse complement strand
AACAGCTGCCAAAGTAAAAGGCAATCCCACCTTGACAAAATCCCAAAAAGAAATCAAATAGCCGTTCTTTTTTAACAGGCCTACCGAAACAATATTAGCAGAAGCCCCGATAGGCGTAATATTACCACCCAAACTTGCTCCAATCAAAAGGCCAAAGAAGAAAAGCGGGGAAGAAAACCCCCCTTTGAGAGTAATGGTTTGCACTACGGGTAACATTGCCACCAAAAAAGGGATGTTATCAATGAAAGCCGACATAAAAACCGAAAAGGCAATTAAGAATATGTATCCCAAACCCTGATTTGTTCCTATTACCTCTGAAAATTTATCAGCAAAAACAGGCATCCATCCCGCTTCTTTTAATGCCCCTACTAAAATAAAAACAGCCATTAAAAAAAACATAGTTTGCCAATCGAGTTCCTTCAAAGAAACAAAGAGTGTTTTTTTCTTAATTTTTACCAGCCAAAACAAGGCCAGTAAACCAGCGGTCATACAAATAGACCCATTGAAATATTTAAAACTGAAATGAAAAAAGGACGTAGAGGCAAGAATAATAATTACCCCCAGCAGAATTATTGCAGGAATCAAACTCTCTATTTTTTCTTTCCTCTGGATGGAAACCTCCTGTTTTTCTTTACGAAAGAAGAAATAAAGAACAAATAAAGAAATAAATGCCCCGATTTGCACAGCGAAAAATATTCCAACCTTTCCCTGATAAAAAAAGAAATCGCTAAAGGTTAAATTCATAAAGCTGGCTAAAAGCATACTGGGAGGATCCCCTGTAAGGGTTGCTGCTCCCTGTAGATTAGAAGATACCGCCAGGGCAATCAAGAAAATAGTCGGATTCATTTTAATTCTTTTAGATAAAGCCAGGGCAATAGGAGCAACTACTAAGAAAGTAGACACATTTTCTACAAAAGCAGAAATAAATCCGGTAAGAAAACAAATTGCCAATATCCCCCACACCGCTTTTTTAAATTTATAAAGAATCCATTCGGCTAAATAAGCCGGAACATTGGACAGCATAAAAGCATCTGCAACGAAAAACATCCCGATCAAAATTCCCATTACATTCCAATTGATGAAAGACAACGCTTTGATTAAATGGATGTGTCCGAAAAGAAGTAAAGCAAAAGTTCCAAGAAAAGCACAAAGCATCCTTCTGGCGGGAAAAATTATAAAAAGAATATAAGAGATGATAAAAATAAATAAAATTACGTTACTTGTTTCCATAATGCAAAATATTATACATTTTGCCTCTAAATTTTGCAACAGCAAAATCTATTTTTTTTAGTAATAAAATTTAGCCTTTATTATATATTGCAACAACTCTATTAATTTTTTACTTGAAATTTTTAAAAATTTACTATATTATAGAGTGATTTATTACTAATATCTAAGAACTAAGGGAGAATCCATGAGTGAAAACACAAAAATAAATATAGGGAAAGTCCTTCCCTGCACAATTGAAGATGAAATGAAAAAGTCTTATATTGACTATGCAATGAGTGTAATCATTGGCAGAGCATTGCCTGATGTCAGAGACGGATTAAAACCGGTACATCGACGCATTTTGTTCGCCATGAAAGAAATGGGATTGTCTCATAACCGGCCTTATAAAAAATCCGCTGCCGTAGTCGGGGATGTATTAGGAAAATATCATCCTCACGGTGACACTGCTGTCTATGATACAATGGTTAGACTGGTACAAAAATTTTCTATGCGACACCCTTTAATTGACGGACAGGGAAACTTCGGCTCTATAGACGGAGACCCTGCTGCAGCATATCGTTATACAGAAGCACGCTTAACCCAACTGGCTGCTGAATTATTATCCGACATTGATAAAGAAACAGTAAACTTTACTCCAAATTTTGATAATACCCGCCAGGAACCATTGGTCCTTCCCAGTGCCTTTCCCAACCTTCTGGTAAACGGCTCTTCAGGGATTGCCGTGGGAATGGCTACAAATATACCTCCTCATAACTTAGCGGAAATAATAGACGGTTTATTTGCTCTCATTGACAATCCTTCCATTGAGATAAAAGAGCTAAATAAAATAATTAAAGGGCCGGATTTTCCTTCCGGAGGAACAATTCATGGGAAAACCGGCATAAAAGAAGCTTATCATAACGGACGGGGAACAATAAAACTTCGTGCCAAGGTAGATATTCAGGAAAATAAGAATGGAAAAGAAATTCTTATTGTGAAAGAAATACCTTACCAGGTCAATAAGTCAACATTGATAGAAAACATTGCTAAATTAGTGCGGGATAAAAAGATCGAGGGAATTTCCGATTTACGGGATGAATCAGATAGAAAAGGGACCCGGCTGGTAATAGAACTAAAAAGGGAAGCACACTCTCAAATTGTCCTCAACCAATTATTCAAGCATACTCAACTGGAAGTCTCTTTTGGTATAATTATGTTATCTCTGGTAAACAACCGGCCGAAAGTGCTCAGTTTAAAAGAAATGCTCCATTATTATCTTCAACATCGTCAGGAAGTTATCATCCGTCGCACTAATTTTGAATTAAAAAAAGCAGAAGCCCGAGCACATATTTTAGAGGGATTTCAAATCGCTTTGGAAAATTTAGATAAAATAGTCGAAATTATTAAAGCTTCCAAAGATGTGGAAACAGCAAAAATCGCCTTAATGGCAAATTTTTCTCTAACTAAAATACAGGCCGAATCCATCTTAAATATGAGATTACACCAATTAACCGGTCTGGAAAGAGAAAAACTTCACCGGGAATATTTAGAACTGATTAAGGTCATCGAACAATTTAAATTTATTTTATCCAACCCTCAAAAGGTACTATCAATTGTCAAAGAAGAATTATCCGCTATAAAAGAAAAATATCAAAATAAAAGAAGGACTGTTATCGTAGCCAAGTCAATAGAAATAGATATTGAAGATTTAATTCAGGAGGAAGAAACCGTAATTACCATATCCCATGCCGGATACGTAAAAAGAATGTCCCTTTCTATGTATCGTGCGCAACACCGGGGAGGAAAAGGGCTCATCGGAACAACCCTCCGGGATGAAGATTTTGTCGAAAACATTTTTATTACTTCCACGCATAGTTATTTGCTTTTCTTTACTAATTTCGGCCGGGTTTATTGGCTAAAAGTTTATGAAATTCCGGAAGGAAGCAGACAATCCAAAGGAAAAGCTATTATTAACCTTGTTTCTCTTTCCTCCAGTGAAGAAAAAATAGCAGCAGCCATCCCGGTAAAAGAATTTACCCCGGATAGTTATTTGATCATGGCCACACAAAATGGTACTTTGAAAAAAAGTTCTTTAACCGAATACAGTAACCCCCGGAAAAAAGGCATCATTGCTATAAATTTTAAAAAGGGAGATTACTTAATTGATGCTAAACTAAGTGACGGAAAAAATCAGGTAATTATCGGAACAAAAAAAGGGATGGCAATAAGATTTAAAGACGAAGAAGTAAAATCCATCGGAAGAACAGGAAAAGGAGTTCGCGGAATAAAATTAAATCCGAGTGATAGGGTCATCGGCATGGAAATAATGTCCGAAGAAGATACTCTTCTCAGTATAACTTCCAACGGCTATGGAAAACGTACCAGAATAAAAGAATACCGTCTTGTTTCCCGTGCCTGTAAAGGCGTAATTAATCTCAAAACCACATTAAAAACCGGAGATGTCATAGGCATAAAGAAAGTAGATAAAGAAGATGAAATAATGCTTATCACCGCAAAAGGAAAAGTCATTCGGGAAAAAGTAAAAAATATCCGCACAATCGGGCGAAGCACCCAGGGAGTAAGATTAATCAGATTAGAATCAGACGACCGTTTGGTGGGAATGGCTAAAATAATTAATCAGGAAGAATGAACCTCCCCGCAGCTTACTGCGGAAAATCGAAGATTTATCCCGCATAATTTTTGAGCGATAAAATACGGGATAATTAAACCTGAGACCCTTCGACTCCTTTCAAGGGAATTTATGCTGAGCACTTCGTTTTAATCGGCATAAACTCCGCTGAAGTGCTCAGGATCTATTTGACTACATAGTTTTTGTCACCATAGCTGAAAAA
>JAGLYT010000171.1 GCA_023132075.1 bacterium | reverse complement strand
TCGAAACACATTTTACCTTTATTATTTTGTTTTGCTTGCCTGCCTGTCCTCTCCGCTTTAGGCGGATAAGGATGGTGTAGGATCTAGATATTAGGATTTCGGGTTTGTCTGTTTGAGCATATGACAATTGTGCAAAGAGGGGTTTAATAGGTGAAAAATAAAGAAAAAAGTGTAAAATCATTACCGGTTGTAGCTATAATTGGAAGACCGAATGTAGGAAAATCGGCTTTATTTAATCGCTTAATTGGAAAAAGGAAAGCTTTGACCTGTGATTATGCAGGGTTTAGCAGAGATAGGAATTATGCCACTTGTTTATGGGGAGAAGAAGAATTTTCAATTATCGATACCGGTGGTTGGGAATTAAATTCCAAAGAACAAATGTGGCAACTTGTGCAATACCAATTGGAGCTGGCTATTAATGAGGCAGATTTGATTTTATTTATGGTTGATGGAAAAGAGGGATTGAATCCTAAAGATAAAGACCTTTTCAATTTTATCCGAAAACACGGCAAAGAAACTATTTTAGTAGTAAATAAAATTGATTCGGAAAAGGGAGAAGCAAATGCTTGTCAATTCTATCAGCTGAGTAGTGAGTTAATTACAATTTCTTCTATACACGGTTTAAATATAAATACCTTGCTGGATAAAGTTTGTTCTCTTTTATCTTTTTCATCTTCCATCTCTTCGGCAACATCAGAAGAATTAAAAATTGCCATTGTAGGTAAACCTAATGTGGGAAAATCATCATTGGTAAATGCTTTATTAGGAGAAAAGAGAGTAATTGTTCATTCTATTCCCGGAACGACCAGAGATTCCATAGATACGGTTTTTAATCACGGAGAAAAAACTTTTCGGCTTATTGATACAGCCGGCATTAGAAAAAGGAAAAAAACCAAGGAAGTTTATGAGAAGTTGAGTGTTCTTCATGCCCAAAAAAATATTCAAAGAGCTGACCTTTGCTTGTTGGTTTTGGAATCTTCTTCTTTTTCGGATCAGGATGTAAAAATTGCCAGCATGATTGACGAAGGGAAAAGTGCTTGTGTTATTGTTGTCAATAAAAAAGACTTAATAAAAAAGGGAGGAGAAGAAAAAAAGACTATTCTCCGGAAAATTAAAGAAAAATTGTATTTCTTAGATTATTCGCCTGTTTTGTTTATTTCAGCCAAAAATAAAGCAGGTTTAAAAAAAATGTTAAAAACAATAGAAAAGGTAATTTCTGAATACAATAAAGATACAAAAAAAAAGGAAGTGGAAAAACTGGTTCTTTCTGCATATCTCAATCATCTACCTCACCTCACAAAAGGGAAACGGACAAAAATATATAGAGCACAACAAGTTAAAACATCACCTCCTTTATTTTGTGTTTGGATAAAAGGGCCTCTTCCTAAGATGGCTTACAGACGTTATATAAAAAATGTAATTCGCCAAAAATTTAATTTTACCGGAAGTCCTTTAAGTTTAATTTTTAGAAAGACAAAATAAACTAGTTGCAGATTGCGAGAAAGCGGGAGGATAAACGGTAAATAGAAAAAACTTGATTTTTTAAAATTTTAGTGTATAATTAAAAGTGTAAATATAAATAAGATTATGAATGTGTCATAGAGGGGGAAGGAAGTATTTTTATATATTTTTTATTACTTTTCTTTTTAAGCTATCTATTCGGTTCTTTTCCCAGTGCATACCTGATGGGAAAATGGACAAAAGGGATAGATATACGCCAATATGGAAGCGGAAATGCGGGATTTACTAATTTATATCGGGTAACGGGTTTAAAATCCTCAATAATTGTGCTTTTCGTAGACATTTTGAAAGGCTTAATTCCGGTACTCACAGGATTTTATTTGTTTGGGGTTTCTCCCAAAACCAAAATTATAGTGATTTTTTTGGGTACGGCAGCCATTATAGGGCATAATTGGAGCATTTTTTTAAAAGGTAAGGGTGGAAAGGGTGTAGCTACTTCCACAGGTGTTTTTTTAGGGCTGGTTCCGGCACCTACATTACTTGCATTTATTATATTCGGAGTAATAGTCTTTTTTACTCATTATATATCTTTAGGTTCAATTATAGGAAGTGTTTCTTTGCCATTTACTGCTTATTTGAGCAACGAACCAAAAGAGATGATTGTTTTTGCTGTTGTTGCAGTCGTTTTGATTATTGTTAAACATAAATCTAATGTGAAAAGGTTATTAAATAGAAACGAAAACAAATTTTATTTATCTAAAAAAATAAAAAATGAATAAAAAAATATCTGTCTTAGGTGCAGGTTCGTGGGGTACGACTTTAGCAGTTCTTTTGTTTAAAAAAGGATTTAATGTTACACTGTGGGAAGTTGATAAAACCCAGGCGCAGTTACTGGACCAAAAACGCGTTTTGAGTTTTTTACCCCAAACAACAATCCCGAAAGAAATTTTAATAACTGCTAATTTAGAGATTGCCTGCCAGGAGGCAAAAGTTGTTGTTTTTGCAGTTCCTTCTCAATTTATGGGAAATGTAGCTAAAAAAGTAGCTAATTTAAGAAAAAACGAAAAATATATTGCGGTTAGTGCGGCAAAAGGTTTTGATAGAAAATCACTTAAAAGAATGTCGGAGGTATTGGAAAAAGAATTAGTGGCTAATTCACAACCGGAAATTGCTGTTTTATCCGGTCCCAGCCATGCAGAAGAAGTGAGCAAAGGTATTCCCACTGCAATAGTAATTGCGAGTAAAAACATAAGTACGGCAAAATTTTTACAGGCCGTTTTTATGACTCCGTTATTTCGCGTTTATACCAGTGAAGATATAATCGGGGTAGAAATAGGGGGCAGTTTAAAAAATATCATTGCTCTGGCTTGTGGAATAAGTGACGGATTAGGGTTAGGAGACAACACAAAAGCAGCTTTAATGACTCGTGGTTTGGCGGAAATAGGACGTCTGGGAATGAAAATGGGAGCTAACCCATTTACTTTTCCAGGTCTTTCCGGAATGGGCGATTTAGTCGCTACCTGTATGAGTAAACATAGCCGTAACCGTAATTTAGGTGAAAAAATAGGGCAGGGAAAATCTTTGAAAACAGCTTTAAAAGAAATAGTAATGGTGGCAGAGGGAATACCCACTACCAGCTGTGCTTATAAATTGGCTGAAAAACTTGATATTTCTCTACCCATAACCAAAGAGGTTTATCAGGTTTTGTTCGAAAATAAAGAACCTCAAATAGCAATTAAAAATTTAATGGAAAGAAAGCCGAAAGGTGAAATATAAATATAAACCATATAGTATAGAAAGAGAATAACATGTGTCAAATTTGTAAAAGCGAAAGCAAAAAACTGGTTTTTTGTCCTTTGTTAGGGGGAAAATTGATCTGTTTGAAATGTTGTTTCTCCATATCTACCGGAGACCCTCAAATGCTTAAAAAAATAAAATCTCAAACTAAACTTCTCAAACACGTTGTCCTCAAAAAATGCTTAATCTGCATTGAGAAGACCGGTGCTTTAATAAACGTTGAAAAATAAATGACAAATTAAGCAATCTCATTCCCGTCTTTTTACCTTCTTTAACCAAACATATAGTGGAATTTAGTCATCCTTGATAAGAAGCCCTTCTGTCATTCTAAACGGCTCTCTCATAAATATGGCGAGAAAGAATTGTTCATTTAAACCTGAAAAATAAACTTACCAGTATTAGATTTGCTTATTACTTTAGTTTTTCAAGTAAATCCTTCTTAACCTTAAAGTAATATCTTAACGACTAAACCAAAAGGCTTTACATATTTAAGAATATATTATTTGTTTAATAATTTACTTTAATAGGTTCTTCATGTTGATTTAATACAAAAAGTTAACATAAGATATATTATAGGACGTTATTTAGGTAAAACAACTGGCTCATACGAATTGTAACTATAGAGTTTACTCTGCCTAAATTGCGATGGGTTTAAATATTTTTTTGGATAATCCTAAAAAGATTTGCCGATTAAATTGAGGACTCTTTTTTTGTTCTCATTGTCATTTGGGTAATTCGGTTCTTTATGCTTAAAGTCATCATAAAACAGTTTATTATCCAGGTATAATACCATTCCCCCTATAAAAAAAATGGCTTAAATCGAATCG
>JAGLYT010000170.1 GCA_023132075.1 bacterium | reverse complement strand
TACATAATTTCAAAAAAAAAATCAAACTAAAAATATTTAAAGAAGTGTCAAAATTTATTTTCACTTTCTTTATTGACAGAAAAAATAATTTATAATATCATTTGTCTATAATAATCATTTAGAACAGTTATTAAATATTCTTCCAGTGGACACTAAAACGGAAAAACTCATGAAACAATATTATAAATTTCCTTTACTGAAAATAATTCCCTGTTTAAAAAAATTAAACGACTTTGTACTCTTAGAAACCAATAAATACTGCAGGGAAAATAGATTTAGTTATTTGTTTATAAATCCTCTTGGCATCATAAAACACAACTCGTTCCCATCCGACAGAGAAAAAATATTCTCCCAAATGGAAAGAATTTTAAATAATAATTATCTGGCCGGATTTTTTTCTTACGAATTAGGACCTTTAATGGAAAACATCTTCGAAGAAAAAAATCCTTCATCTTTTCCTTTAATCTGGTTAGGCATTTATAGCAATGTTATCGCTTTTAATCACCAAACAGGGAAGTTTAACCAATCCGGAACAAATATTTTTTCCCAGCGGGAATTTAGCCCAAAAAAATTTGACCTTTCAAATCTAAAAATGGAAATCACAAAAAAAGAATACTTGAAAAATATTGCAAAAATTAAAGAATTCATCCGCTCCGGTAATACTTATCAGGTAAATTATACCACCAAATACAAATTTGATTTTTCCGGATGCCCCTTTTCTTTTTATTACAACTTACGAAAAAGACAACCGGTAGCCTATAATGCTTTTATAAAAACAAAACAACACATTATTATTTCCTGCTCTCCGGAATTATTTTTCAAAAAGAAAGGAAATTCTATTATTACCAGACCGATGAAAGGAACCATTAAAAGAGGAAAACATACTCAAGAAGATAACTACAATAAACAGTTTTTAAAAAAAGACCCTAAAAATCTAAGTGAAAACATTATGATTGTAGATTTATTCAGAAACGACTTAGGAAAAATTTCCCAAATCGGCAGTGTAAAAATATTTGATTTATTTAAAATTGAAAAATATAAAACTCTATTCCAAATGACTTCAGGAATCAAAAGTAAATTAAAAAAAAATCTATCTCTTTTTGAATTATTCAGAAGTATATTCCCCTCCGGATCTGTCACCGGCGCGCCAAAAATAAAAACTATGCAAATAATAAAAACTATCGAAACAAAAGTAAGAAAAGTTTATACCGGAGCAATTGGATTTTTCAGCCCAAAAAAAGAAGCCGTATTTAATATTCCCATACGAACAATTATCATCAACAAAAATAAAGCAGAATTAGGTATCGGCAGTGGCATTGTTTTTGATTCCAATGCAGAAGATGAGTTTTTAGAGTGCAAATTAAAAGCAAAATTTATCATGCAAAAATATACTGATTTTCAATTAATAGAAACGATCCTATGGAGAAACACTTTTTACCTATTGAGTCTTCATTTAAAAAGGATTGCCTCCTCAGCGAAATATTTTGATTTTTTCTTTGATAAAAAGGTTGTTTATCGGCAACTCTGCCGGTTAACGGACAATTTTAAAAAAAATAATTTTTACAAAATACGATTATTATTGAATGAAAAAGGAATTGCAACGTTTAAACACAAAAAATTGCCGGATAAATTTAATTTTTACACACAGAACAACATAGAATCAAATAAAAAAAAATTAATTGTTATTTCTTCAGTTTCTACTTCTTCAAATGACATTTTTAGATTTCACAAAACAACAAATAGAGATTTATATAATAAAGAATACAATAAATATAAAAAAAATGGATTTTTTGAAGTTATTTTTAGAAATGAGAAAAATCAAATAACGGAAGGAAGTATTACTAATATCTTTATCAAAAAAGGCAAATATTATTATACGCCTCCGATAGAATGCGGATTATTAAATGGCATTTATCGACAATTCTTTATACAACACAACAAAAATGTAGTTGAAAGCATAATTAGCGAAAAGGATTTAAGAAATGCTGAAGAGATTTACGTCTGTAATTCTATTAAAGGAATGATTAAGGTGGTCTTAAAATGAAAAAGCCCATTAGTAAAAAAAAGGCACAAGAAGTTTACCCTTGTGCCTTTTTCATTTACGTTGTTTACTATAAAATAAAAACCTCTTCCAAAAATATTAGCGTTTAGAAAATTGAAATTTCTTTCTTGCTTTAGGCTGTCCTGGTTTTTTCCTTTCGACCATCCGTGGATCTCTGGTTAAAAACCCTTCTTTGCGCAAGATTTTTTTAGTTTTTTCATCCAATTGAGCTAAAGCGCGCGACAATCCATGTCTTATTGCTCCTGACTGTCCTGAAATTCCCCCACCTCTGACATTCACATACACATTAAATTTATTTATCGTTTTAGTCAACTCTAATGGCGCAGTAAGTTTTATTTTCAATGCCTCATGACCTAAAAAATAAGTATCCATCAATTTCTTATTCACCATAATTTTACCTTTACCCGGTAATATCCTCACTCTTGCTACCGCATTTTTCCTTCTTCCCACACCCCACAAAGTAGTCATTTCTTCCATCTTTGCCTCCTTAAACTAAAACGCTGTTTTTTATTTCAATTTCGAATATTCGTTTATTTTTATTACTTCCGGTTTTTGAGCAGAATGAGAATGATCTTCTCCACGATATATTTTCAATTTACCAATAACTCTTCTACCTAACCGGTTATGCGGCAACATTCCCTTTACTGCCAATCTCACCGCTCTCTCGGGATTTTCTTTCATTAACTTGTCATAGGAGATCCCTTTAATCCCACCCGGATAACCTGAATGACGATAAGATATTTTTTGTTTTAATTTATTACCCGTCAATCTGACCTTTTCTGCATTTGTTATAATTACGAAATCCCCGGCATCTACATGCATCGTAAAAGTTGGTTTACTTTTTCCTCTTAACAAATTAGCTACAAAGACAGATAACTTTCCTAAAACAACATCCGTCCCATCAATTAGAAACCACCTCTTATTTATTTCTTTTTCTTTGGCCATATAAGTCTTCATACTCTTAACCTGCTTTCTTGAAATTTATGAGTTATTATTGTAATAAAACTTTCATGATTAGTCAAGAAGAAAATAGCAATTTTTTTATTGCGGTAAAATTCTAAGCATTTCGTCCACTGCTTTTTTAGCTTTAAAGCGAAGGTCCGAAGAAATTTTTATTTCATATTTCATATTTTCTAAAGCCCAATAAACTTTTTCCAGGGTAATTAGTTTCATATCCGGGCATATTACTGATTCTGAGGCAGGAAAGAAATCCTTTTCGGGGTTTTCTCTGCGTAATTTATGCAATAAACCTATCTCCGTCCCTACTACTATTTGCTTAATTTTTGTGTTTTCCCTGGCATATTTACACATCCCTCCGGTAGATAGTCCTTCTTCTGCCATATCAACAACTTCAGGAATACACTCCGGATGAACAATTATTTTTGCATCAGGATATAATTTTTTTTTGTTTTCAATATCCTTTGCTGAAATTTTAACATGTACAGGGCAAAAACCATTCCACAAAGTGATGTTTCTTTTTGTTTTTTTCTTAACAAAAGAACCTAAATTCTTATCAGGAACAAAAACAATTTCTCCCATATTTTTCAATGATTCCACTACACTAACAGCATTACCGGAAGTACAACATACATCCGCCTCCGCCTTTACTTCTGCCGTACTATTAACATATACAACTATTTTCACCTGAGGATTTTTTTTCTTTAACTCTCTTAAGTCTTTAGCCGTAACCATATCTGCTAACGGACAACCTGCATTTATATCCGGCAACAAAATTATTTTATCCGGACATAAAATAGAAGCCGTTTCAGCCATAAAACGAACCCCGCAAAAAAGTATAACTTTTGCCTGTGTTTGAGCCGCTTTATAACTTAAAGCTAAAGAACCTCCTACAAAATCCGCAATCTCCTGAATTTCTTTGATTTGATAACTATGAGCAAGAATTACAGCATTTCTTTTTTCTTTAAGCTTTTGTATTTTTTCGCGTAATTGTTGATTCAACAAGTTTTTATCCCTCTTTCTTTTTCCCAATTCAACCAATCGTCTTTAAAACCTCAAAACTCCCAATTCCTAAATTCAAAATACAAAATTTAAAACAAAAATGAAGGCAAAATGTGTTTTG
>JAGLYT010000017.1 GCA_023132075.1 bacterium | reverse complement strand
TATGGACTATCGACTGCTGGAGCAGAGCGACAGTCTCGCCAATCCGTAAGGCGGATGGACTATGAACTATTTTGTTTTTGCGTGCCAATAGGATATTTAAGATACCCTATAATAGCAAAAAACCTGAATTATCGCAAAAAACGATTTTTCAGGTTTTTCTGTTAATGAACTACCCCATAAAAAACCACAGAGTGTCATAAGGTATACCCTTTCCTTCCCATACCCCCCTAACTACAGGGAATAAAAAGATTAAAGAATGGTAAAAAACAAAAGTTTTTCTTAACTTCTACAGATTTTAACTTCTAATTCCCTGGCTTCAAAAAAATCCTCTATTATCGGTTCTTTCAAATAAGGCGGTTTAAATTCACTCGGTTTAAACTGATTAAACCCCGGGCCTTCTAAAATAAAACTAAAAACATTGTCTTCTTTTAACATCGATTCGGGGATATAAAATTTATGCTGCGGCCCAATATTTTCATATTTTCCTAATGCTTTTCCATTAAGATAAATAATCATTCTTTCTGCGGCTTCGGAGATAAATAAACCCAAAGGTGCTGTCCACCCTTTCTCCTTTTTAAATTTAACCCGCTGCCTAACCCAAACCAGGTCCCCCATATCTTTGTGAAAAATATATTTTTCCCCTCGTGGAACCTTAATCCATTTACTATCATCAAATTCATTTTTAGCAAATCCTTTGGTGACTCCTCCCAGTTTTAAACGCACACGAAAACTCTTTATCTCTTTTTCCCATTCCTCATCATTTACCCTTCCACAAATTACTACCGGTTTTTTAATACCGCTTTTTTTATGGATAGGCCCTTCTGCAGGATGACCTTTTGTATGAAAAGCATTTTCATACCTAACCGCTAAAACATTTTTCCCCTGCCGAAATTTCCCGGGAACTTCAATTTTTGCCTCTCCAATTCCCTTCCATAAAAATTCTCCGTTTAAGTATACATAGGCCCGGTCAACACCCCCTGTGTCAAAAACAATCAGGGCATCTTCTATTTCGTCTGAAACTGAAAAGTCCGTTCTATACCAAACAAATCCATGGTCTGCCATGCTAATATCTTCCAGGGCTACAGGTTCAGGTAACAATTTCCAATTGCTGTCGTCATAATCAAATTCTTTCTCTTTATTATCCGGTAAAACATAACAAAAGTCATCTTTTTTAATACTCACCGGTTTTTCTTTTTTCACTTTTACTACGAAAGAAATACAGGAGAAAGTTTTATCCCATTTAAAAGAAACGGTTTTCCCTTCTACCAGTACTTTATTCGGTTTTGACGGTAAAAATATTAAATTATTGTTTGCCGTACCGTTTAAAACCTGCAAACGTAAATTTAAATCTTTTTTGGACTGGCCGCTATCCATAAGACAATAGGCCTGAGAAATTAAAATACTTTCCTTCGAACCCGGCCAGGTATTCCGGGCTCTCTCAAAATCAAGAATTACTATTATCACCCCTTCTAACGCTACCATTTGAATATCTTTATGGATATAGGATAAATGAAGAACATTATCCCGTAATGTATGTTTCATCTTTCCTTTTATTGTTTTAGGAGCGCGTTTTACTCCACGAATAACTACTTCCCCTTTTCTTCCCTTTGTCCCATATAAAAAGAATATCTGATTTTTACCCACCTGCCTGGAAGTTAAAATCTCCGAAGTTGAATGCTGGACAACTAAATTCGTATTAGGAATCTTTACTTCTATGGGTAATAAATAAGCTGTTTCCCGAGGAATAAATAATTTTCCCTCTTTGGGTAACAATCGTTCTTTTTGGGTTCCCGGAACTTTATAACTAATCACTAAATTTTTATCGGAAGTTTCCGTATTTCTAACCAACAATAAACCGGAAGATTTGTTTGCTTTTTCCAATACCATTACTTTTTCATAAACTTCAGCAAATTCCCCGCCGGAAAATACTTTATTTTCCTTTATTACATGTGTTCCCTCTACCCCCTGAACAATTTTTGCCCCGTTAATAACCTCTTTCGTTTCTACAAAAAGTTTAGGAAACGCTTTTAAAAACATTGCAGTTGACTTTAAATCATAATATTTTTCACTTAATTGTCCCCATTCCCGAATAGGAGAACAACCGAAATCATAACTGGTTACAGAACCAATCGCATCCATACTTCCACTACCCCGGGCATCTCCGCGGCAACCCCAATAAGGAAAAGTTGTTCCTCCAACAAACATAAATATATTAAGTAAACATGCATTGCGTGCCAAAACATTACGCACAATGGCATTGGTTAAGGAAGAAGGCACATTATATATGGGCTGTCCGAATTGAGCAAACCATCCTCCCTGAAGCTCAAAAATACAAACAGGTTTATCCGGCTGTCCTTTTTTTGCCTGCTTTATTTTTTTATCAAAATCATCGAATTCCCACATCCACAGCCAGGGAATATTGGGATAAAAAGTTCTGGTTTCAATAATTTCCGTTCCGTGAATAAAACAAGCTTCGTTAGTAAAAGCAGGAACATCTACTCCAGCCATTCGTGTATATTTTAAAAGAGACATCAAGTACTTTTTGGCATCTTCCTTGGTAACAATTACATCTCTTTGTTGTTCAATTAAATGGTCATATTCGTTTTCTATCTGAAAAAGAATTACCGGCCCTCCGGAATTGGTAATTAAATAAGGCTTAATCACTCTCCCCACTTCCTTATACCATTTCTTTACATAGGAAAGATACTCATCATCCAAAAATCTCAACCTTAGATTTTTAGGCAATATCCAATGAGGAAACCCCCCATTGTCCCATTCAGCACAAATATAAGGGCCGGGCTTCATGGCAACATAAAAATTATATTTTTTACAAAGATCCAAAAATTTACCTAAATCGTGATCCCCTTCCCAAGTATAAACCCCTTCCTCCGGTTCATGCCAATTCCAGGGAATATAGGCTGAAATAAAATTCACTCCCGCTTGTTTCATTTTTTTTAGCCGCTCATCCCACAATTCATGCGGTACCCGGAAATAATGAAATTCACCTCCAAAAAGAATTACTCTTTTTCCTTTAATAATAAAACTTTGTTCGTCAAAATCAATTATTTTTTTTCTTTCCATTATTTACCTTTCTCCTTTTTCTCTATTATCTTAATCGATTTTCCTTCTACAGCAATATTACCTTTCCCGTCAGTTACATAAACATATAAAAAATATATTCCCGGCTTATCGGGTGCAGTTATTACAAACTCTTTCTTTTTCTTTTTCTCGAATATGACCGGATAAATGCCTTCATCCCAAAGTTTCCTGTTGCACATTTTAAAAACACAGTTTAATTTATCCTTATCCGGATCCTTTACTTCCAGATAGACATTAACATTCTCTCCCGGATAAATATCAGTAAATTTACTCAATTCAAATTTACAAACCAGGGGAGGTTTATTTTTACCTTTTTTCCCCGTAAGCATCTCATATATTTTCCAATAAGAAGTTCTTTTCTTGCCCAACATAAATATATTAAACCATGCTCCGCAAAAATCTTCACCCCCCTCAAAAGCAAACGCATATGCCCCGAGATTTAGCCCTTTGTTTTTTTCAATATAATGCTTCCATCCATTAAAATACGCTTTAGCTTTACTTTCTTCGGAAGGAATTATCGGCTGCCCATTCTTATCAACAGAAACTTCCCATTCTCCATGCGGTCCATATTCTGTTATTAAATAAGGCTTGTCTATACCTATTTTTTCCCACTCTTCTTTAATCACTACTACTCCACCGTAAATATTAGTCCCATAAATATCCAGGCTGGGAGTATATTTTTTAAAATAAGGCCAGGCAAAAGACCAGGCCGTAGTAGAAGTAATCGGGTGAGAGGGATCTATTTTATGAATCAGTTTACAAATTTTTTCCACAAACTTAGCATAAGCTATTTTTTCCTCTTCCGTCTTTAAACTCATCACCACTTCATTTCCTACATTCCACATCAGCACCGACGGATAATCTTTAAGCTTTTTTACCTGTTCTTCTATTTCCCTCAGGGTCTTTCTTTTATATTTTTCTCCCTTAACATAATCAACAGCTTTAGGTTCACCCTTTTTATTCTGTAAGAGCCAAATACCCACATCTACCATCAATCCGTATTCTTCCGCTTTTTCCAGCATCAGAGAAGTATCATCCCCTGTCCCCCAGGTACGAAAAGAATTTAAACCGATTTTCTTCATTTCATTAAAATAATAATCAATATTACCCGCATGAACAGTTTTAGCAAAACCAACCCCTTTAATATAAAAGGGAGCCCCATCCACCATAAGCTGCCAACTTCCCTGAGAACCAACAACTTTAACCTGCCTGGCCCAAATACTTTCCAATGCACAAAAAAAAGTCATGCAGATTGACAATAACAATAATAAGCTTTTTTTCTTCATTTGTTTTCTCCTTTTTTATTACATTCTGTAATTCGTAACAATTTGTTTTCCTTATTTTTAATACTTACTGAATTATTATTTCCAATAAGTTACTATCCGGAAAAAAGAATACTCAAATTTAATTATTACCATTTACAAAAAATTTTTCTTTTAAAAAAATATCCGTTAAAAAAGAAATCAACAACGACTTCTTAAAAAATTATTGTAATCTACACGACTTTTTATTTTTTAAATTAACAATTTTTTATTAATTTAACTACTATCCCATTACCACTTCTACACGATGGGTTTTCCCGTCACCAAAATACTTAACTAAATTACCTTTTATCAGGGAACCATCAACCTTAAGCGATTTTACACCTTTATTTACATGTTTTGGGTTTTTAATGGATATATCATAAACATCTCCCCTGAAGGTACGTTTTATGGAACACTTACCCCATTTAGAAGGAATACAAGGATCTATCCGTAATCCCTCAAAATCCCGACGGGCACCTAACATCCATTCCGTAGCAGCTAAGTACATCCATGCCGCCGTCCCTGTAATCCAGGTATATGCCCCCTCACCAAAATGATGAGGATGATCCGGGCCCACCAGGTATTCGGCAAAAACATAAGGTTCTACTTTATATCCGTTTTTCTGGCAAGCAGGATTTATTTTCTGATAAGAATCAAAAGCCTCATTTCCCCGGCCAGCCATACAATCAGCAACAATTTTAAAAGCTACCGCGTGACAGAAAATAGCTCCATTTTCCTTTACACCCGGAGCAAACTTAGTAATTCTTCCGATAGATAAATCCGTATTTTTATAAGCCGGTCTGAGTAAAGCCGGACCATGGACTGTATCACAATATTTATCTACCATTGACATTACCTGCTTTTTTCTTTTATTGTCACAAACATCAGCCAATACTGCCCATGTTTGAGAGTTCATATGAATTGAACCTTCTTTATTCTTAGACGAACCAAAGGGCTTTCCTTCATCAGTATACCCGCCCAAAAACCACCGTCCGTCCCAACCGGCAGAACTATTAAGAATTTTTTTCATTTCTTTTGCCTTTTTCAAAAGGTCTGCTTCAACATCGCTTTTACCCAAAACTTTAGCCAGCTCTGCCGCATAAAGAAGGGATCGGTGAAAAGCAATTCCTAACCAAACACTTTCTCCTTTTCCTTCATCCCCTGCACTATCAATAGCATCATTCCAGTCAGCAATTCCAATTAAAGGAGCACCGTGCTGCCCACGATGGGTCCAGAGATAATCAATATTGGCTAAAACATGTTCAAATATTGTTCCCTTTCCTCCATCAAGCCATTTCGCCTTCTCATTCAAGAAATCTACATCCCCGGTCTCTTTAACATAAGCAGATAAAGTGTAAGTAAACCACGCCGGATGATCAGCTCTTGGACTATCGGTAAAAGGGCCGTAATGATCCGACCAACCGGAAGCCGTATGACCATCTTTAAAATGCAAAACAGCAATCGCTCTTAATTTATCCTTTACATATTCTGAGTTAAGGGATAATATTCCCTCTGCATCCTGACAGGAATCCCGATAACCTCTTCCTCCTGTCCCTTCATGATAAAAAGAAGGAGATCTGCTCCATGTATTAGCAGTATAAAGTTGGTATTTACTCCAAACATTTACCATCCGGTCAAAATTTTTATCAGGGGTAGAAACTTCCACTTTGTCTACCAATTTCTGCCAGAAATTCCGCACCTCTTTAAGAGATTTTTCTACCGTCGATAAATTTCGGTATTTCTTTAACAGTTTATTCCCTTCCTGCTGTGATTTTGCATGAACCAGCATTATTACAAATTCTCTTTCCTCATTTGGTTTAAGTGTAAAATTATGCTGTAGGGCAGAAACCATATTTTCTCCGTAATTGTCCGTATTAGAACATTTTCCATTTAGTACCGCCTCCGGACGGGAAGGAATTAAATATTTACCGTAAAAATTTTCTCTGCGCGTTTCCCATCCATGTATCTTAAAATTCGCTCCTACATAAGCCTGATGCGGATATACTCCTCCTCCCCAACCCCATGTGTTTTTCGTAGAAACAAGCGCCTGAATCTTTTTATCAAACCATGCTTTGTTATACATAGCAAAAATATTTTTATAGAGTAATTCCGTTTGAAAATCTCCCAAAATTAACTCAGTCACGGAAAACATACTCAAATTTCTTTTTTTATTACTTTTATTGCTTATTTTTATCTTCCAGATTTCCATCGGTTCTTTGCGGGGAACAAAATAAGTTATTTCTCCCTCTATATTTTGATTTTTTGAACTAACAACCGTATAGCCTAATCCATGACGACATTGAAAATCCTGCTTTTCCGGACAAATAGGCTGCCAGTTAATCGACCAATATTTTTTAGTATCCCTATCTTTTAAAAACACATATCTACCCGGTCTGTCGGTAAAAAGATTATCCGGATTCCAGGTAGTAATTCTTTTGGTTTTACAATCGTGCTCAAAACTATAGCCTCCCCCAGTATGAGAAACAATAGCACAATATTCCTCATTATAGAGATAGTTAATCCATGGTCGGGGAACATCGGGTCTTACAATTACAACTTCTTTGCTGTCTTTACTAAAATTACTATACTTCATTTTTCCTCTCCTTGTTTTATAAAATTTTTATTTTCCCACTACCTTCGTTGAAACCTTTTTTTGAGCGATTTATAAATTCTAACAACTCAAAACATCCATACAAACAAACAATAACTCTATTTTTTTCTTATGCTTTTTTCTGGTATTTAAGCGGAAGTATAACAAAAAAAACACAATTTTGTCAATAAAAATCAACACAAACCCATTTTTTACTAAAAAACATTTTTTGAATTTTACTTTTTATCCAATGTTTCGGAATAAAAACAAGCCTGATTTCTTCCCTGCGATTTAGCCCGATAAAGAGCTTTATCCGCTTTTCTAAATAAAGCTTCCTTATTTCGTGCATTAGAGGGATAAATAGCGAACCCCATACTTACACTAACCCCTATTTTTTTTCCCGAAATAAGAAAATAATGCTTTCTAATTGCTCTCAATAAACGAAAAGTAACAATTTGCACACCTTCTAAAGAGGTAGACGGAAAAAAAACAACAAATTCATCCCCTCCATAACGGGCAGCAAAGTCTACCTGACGGATATTTTTCATAATTATTCCGGCCAAATCAACAAGTACTCGATCTCCAACCATGTGGCCGTAAGAATCATTATAACTTTTAAAATAGTCAATATCAATAATGGCTAAAGCAAGCTTTGTTTTAAGCCTTGTCGTTCGAACAATTTCATCTCCAAGACGTTTTCTAAAATACCTATTAGTATATAAACCTGTTAATCCATCGGTAAGAGAAAGCCTCTCGACATCATTGAAAAGCCGGGCATTTTCTATGGAAACACTCGCCTGCTGAGCAAAAAGTTTCAAGTATTCAATATCTTCTTTTTTAATTCGTTCCCGGCTGAAAATATTATCGGCAACAAGAAATCCGACTATTTTTTTTTCTACTTTCAAAGGAATGGAAAAAACCAATCCAAAAGACCCTACTTCCTGAGCTTCTTTTTTCATCACCATAAAAACTTCAGGATGGGTTTTCTTTTTTAAAGAATATACTTCCTTTAAAACATGAAATTTCCCTCTGAGATCAAAAGACATTGTTCCCTGTAGAACTTTTTTCTCTTCATTCACCAGGTATAATTTAACCCGTTCAATACTTAAATGTTTAATAACACTACGCAAAATTATTTTTATTCTATTTTCCAGTTTTAATTGCCCTACTAAGGCCATTCCTATTTTAGAAAGGGCCTTAAACTTGTCTGCCTGCATTTGTTCCTTTAAAAGTAATTCCAAATTACCAATTCCTACGCCGATTTCTTCAGCATATTCTTTAAGTAATGAAATCTGCCACTCCTTTATATTCCTTCCGCTTAATCGATTATTTATGCCTAAAACCCCTAAAATTTTATTACCGCTTTTTATTGAAAAAAATCCTTCCGCTCCTTTTTTCTTTCTTACAATACACTTTTCCCTGCCTAAACCCACTATTATTCTCGGATCAGTCTTTTCCGAAATAAAAATCTCTTCTTCCCCTTCCATTATCCCGTCTTTTTCAGCAACCACTTTTACTTCTAAAACTTTTCTTTCACTGTCCCATAATAATATTTCCATCCAGTCAAATCTTAAAGTAGAAAATCCAATAGCTAAAACCTGTTTAAGAATTTCTTCCAAATCCGGCTCTGTATAACGAAAGATTTTACTAACCTTCCTGAGTTTTTCCGAATATTTATTTAAACTTTCTTTAGCCATAAATATCTATTTCCTTTTTTAATCCTTTATAAAATAATATTATTTATATCAAAATTTGTTAATTAAAAAAATTTTCTTAAATATTTTTTAAAGGGAAAGAACAAAATTTATTTCGGAAGAAATCTTTTTTATCTCTTTTTTAAGAAGATTTTCCGTGTATCGACCTTTCCTTATACTATTAAAAATCTCTGCCAGCGTTTCCATCATAATTGTTTCAATTATCCCCCATGAAAATACCGGGGGAAACATCTTCCCATAAGAACATATTTGTTTAAATTTTTCCGCTAATTGTTTATCCTCGAAAAAAAACGCATCAAATATTTTAGAATGAACAGGAAGATTACTAATCGCTTTTGTATAGCGTAATTGAGATGAAGGAGAGGTTAAAAAAGAAATTAATTCCCATGCTTCCCGGGGATATTTAGAAAATTTAGCAACCCCCAGATTGCTTCCACCCAAAAAAGCATACCGCCCCTTAGGCCCGGCAGGCGGCAGGGCTATTCCAATATTTTGGGCAATTTCCGCCCGGTACAAATGACTATTGGGATTAAGAAAAGCAGAAAAAACCCATGTTCCGGAAAAATGCATCGCACAACGCCCGTAAATAAAAAAATCCTCCATTACCTTTCCCATATTTTGCTTTAAGGCAATTTTACTCCCATAAGCCCTAACCAAGTCAAAATAAAATTTCATTCCTTTTAAAGATTCTCTTTGTTGAAAACTTATTTTTTTACCTCTAAAATTCAAAAATTCTCCCCCACCCGACCAAATCCAGGGAGCAATATCATGAATTAACGTCCAGCTTTTTGCTCCGGAAACCGCCAGAGGATAAATTTTTTTCCCTTTTATTTTAAGGCTCGCTATTTTTTGGCAGGCTTTTTGAAATGAATCCCAATTTCCGATATCTTTTTCTTTCAATCCTGCTTTTTTGAAAATATCTTTTCGATAAAAAAGTATCCTGGTATCCATAAACCAGGGAAGGGAATATATTTTTTCTTCTTTAAAAGATTCTTCCATTTGTTTATTAAGAGGAGAAAAAAAATCTTTCTTTTTTAATTCTTCTACCGGTTTACTAATATCAGCCAATCCTCCCAAATAAGCAAGAGTATTAACCCAGCTGCTGCCCAGCTGAAAAACATCCGGTCCTTTCTTGGTCCTTACCGCTTTCATAATAAGTCTCCACGCAGATGACCATGTATGGACCTTTATCCTTACATTTATATGTGGGTATTTTTTTGAAAAATGTTTCAACTCCTGCCCAAAAGTCAAACCGGTCTTAAAAGACGCATTGGGCATAACCCACATTTCTAAATCTATCTTTTTCATAATCCTGTTCGCTCTTCTCCCCACTTTTCGTAATTTTCACCTTTTTTAACAATAAATGTCGCTCGACGGGGAGGTAATATAAATTGCTTCTGATTCATTTCTATCTTTTCTTCTTTTTCCGATAAATTACACGCCGTAAAAAGTGAAAAATCTTTATTTTTCCGTTCATAAACTAAAATCCCATCCCGTGATTTTTTTTCAAAATAATCCCGGGCAAAATTTCTGGAAACATCCAGAAAAACCCGGGGAACAAATCCAACAACCGAAATTTTTCCGCCTCCGACGTTCCTGGTAAATCCACATATTCTACCCGAGGAAAAAGAAGTCATATCCTGAATATAATCCCGGTCATTAAACTCATATATCTGTAAATCATCATAAACACAAAAATCATAATTTTTGTATCCCACTCTGTTTATTTCAAAAAACCCTTTCCCTTTGGGAATAGAATCCAATCTTGCTATTTTTAGAGCATCGTACAACATCTTACATTCCCCCAGATTTTCATCCTTTAAAGGTACTTGGTTTAATAAAATCAAATGTCCTCCGGCAGAAACATAATCAAGCAAAGATTTTTGAATATTTTTATCTAAGAATTCATAACAAAGAACAACTAATTTTGATGGACAGGCAAAGATGTTTTCTTTAATGTTTTCTTCTAAATTAAGCATTTGAAAATTAATATTACACACCCCTAAAAGATCTATAAAAGACCCGACCGCTCCACCTTTACTTAATTCGAAATTACCTACTCCCTCTAAATTACTAAACTTACCCATTCGGGCATAGGGGTGATAATATCCAACGGCCAAATCATAATCAGGTTTAGTTTCTACAATTTCCGGGTATTTTTTAAGCATTTCCCCTATTTTTTTAATTATTCCAAATTGAAATCTCTTATTTCCATCCTTATCCAACGGAGAAGAAAAATTCATTTTTGGTAAAAAATGTTCGTATCCTAAAAAATTATATCCATCACAAAACCAATAAAAATTAAGCATATTGCTGCCAAACCCTATGGAAGTTTTCCAGATTAAATCATAATCCGAGGGAGACTGTTTCCAATGTGGAAGGAAATACACATTTCCCGCCTGAATTTCATGGTTGGAAACCACCGGGGTTCCTGAAGCCCTGGTAAACTCTATGCGGGAAAGATGATAACCCATCGATTCCTCTTCCATATTCCCGGTATAATAAGTATACCCGATAACTACCTGCCAACGGGAATCTTTAACCTCATCATAAATACCTTTCCATGATGTATCATAACCCAAAAGCGGATCATCAACACTGAAAGGGCCCCGGCAGCCTAACTCAAAAAGCATCTCCATCAAAGAACGCACATACATTGCCACTAATTTCTCCCGAAATTCACACCAGTCAAAAACTTTAAATTGTTCTTCCTTATTAGATGGCTCTTTCCGGGGAGGAGAAACCAAAGTAAAATCCGTATTGTTCTCTCCGTAACGGGCATTCAAATCCTTTATATCTTTAAATTTCTTACTTAAATATTGTTGATAAAGCCCATTTTTTTCTACCAGAAAAGGATTATAATCACCGGAAAAGGCTTGTCCGGGTGAATAATGAAAAAAAGACAAACTATAACTTACTTCATTATCTACCTGCCATAAAATAATATTATCAAAAGGAAGCACTACTTCGGTAAATGCTTCATACCACTTTTTTACCAACTGCATATAAGTCGGATGAAGATAGGTTACCGGAGGATAAAAAGCATAACTACCGGTAGGTTTTCCTTCACTATCTAAACAAAGCACTTCCGGATACCCGGAAAGAACCCATTTGGGAATACCTCCGTTTAAAAACTCCGCATGAATATGGGGCCCCCCTTTAATAATTAAATTCAAGCCATATTCCTTAACTAATTTTAAAAAACTTACCAAATCTCTGCTGGGATGAGTCTTCCCGGTAAAATCAAATTTTCCCTGTTCATATTCGTGCCAATTCCAGGGCACATAAGTAGAAAGAGTATTGCAGTTTGCCTCACACAAACCATCTAACATTTTTCTCCATTTATTTTTTTCAATTCTAAAATATTGCACTTCTCCCGATAAAATAAACTGCTTTTTCCCATTGACCTGAAAACAACCATCCTTTAAATTAACAGAATTCATTTCTTTAAAATCCCCCTTTACCAGCTTGTAATAGGATTACCTTTTGTATCAAATCTTGGACCGGCAAATTTATTGGCATTAACCCAAAC
>JAGLYT010000169.1 GCA_023132075.1 bacterium | reverse complement strand
TTAATGGTGAAATAAATTATGATAAAAAACTGGATAAAGTTAGAGGTAAAATAAAAGACAATAAAGAAGACCTTGTCGATCTTCAAAACAAGATTCAAAAAAGGAAAAAAGATAAAAATAAAGTTGAAAAAGCGGAACGGAATATAACCGGAGAAATTAAATCCTTAAATAAAGACTTATCCGGTGTTGGTAAAGAATTGATTCAGTTGAAGGAACATCTTCTAATGACCGAAGATAAAATGAGAACGATTAATGAAGAATTGAAAAGTGTACAAAAAGATAAAAAAGAGCATTTAAAGATTTTAAAAAAAGAATTGTACTTCATTTATGTTGAGAAATTATGGGATGTTTCTGAATATGATTTTTGGGCAAAGGGACTGATTTTGTCGAAACCCATTGCTGAACTTATAAAAAAGTACGAATTTTTAAAATCAATAGCCAGAAAAAGATTAAATACTTTTGAAGAAGCGAAAAGTAGCGAGCACTTAATTGAAGAGTTAAAAGGGGCGTTGACTAGTGAGAAGAAAAAATTTGAAAAAATCAAGCAGGAAACCAAACGAAAAGAAACTATTTTTTTAGCTAATAAAAAAAAGAAAACTATTTTAAGAAAGAAACTGCGCAGTAAAAAAATAATTTATGAAAAAGAAATCAAAAAATTGGAAAAAACTGCCCGGGCGTTACAAGACCTGGTTAATGTCTTGAAGAAAAAAACAAAAGTCCTGGAGGGGGAAAAGGAAAAAGGATTACTTCTGGCTCAGAGAAAAGGTGTTTTATCCTGGCCAAGGTCGGGGAGGGTTGTGTCTTTGTTTGGAAAGCGGAAACATCCCCAGTTAGATTCTTATGTAATAAATAACGGCATTAAAATTAAATCCGAAACATCAACAGAGGTAAAGAGTGTAGCTCCGGGAAAAATAATGTTTGCGGATGTTTTTCAGATGTATGGTAAAATGATTATCATTGACCATGGCGGGGGTTTTTATACGGTTTATGGGTATTTGTCCAGACTTAACGTTTTGATCGGAAAAGAAGTAAAAGGAGGAGAGATAATAGGAAAAATAAAAGTAGGGCGTTCTCTTTATTTTGAAGTAAGGGAAAACGGAAAACCGCAAAATCCTTTAAATTGGCTTAGGAAAAAAAATTAAGATAAATGAGTATAGAGAAATTCAAAAATTTATTAAAAAAAGAAGAGGGGGAGGAATGCTTAAAAAAGTAAATAAAATGGGGAAGGTTTTTTTTGGGTTGGGAATAGGAGTAATATTGTTTTTTATTATTTTTGCTGGTGTAGGGAAGATTGTTTTTTCCCCTTCTGCACAGGCAGTAGATAACCAGTTTTATAATCACATAAGATTGTTTTCGGAGGTTTTGTCTTTAATCCAGGATAAATATGTGGAAAAAGTGGATATTAAAGAATTAATTTATGGTGCGGCCAGCGGGATGGTAAGGACTTTAGATTGTTTTTCTCAATTTATGGATCCGGATGAGTATAAAGAAATGAAAGTGGAAACGAAAGGCGAATTTGGCGGGTTGGGGATACGTATTGCCATAAAAGATAATTATCTTACGATAATTACTCCTTTACCCGGAACCCCTGCTTACCGTAAGGGGATTCTTCCAGGTGATAAAATAATAAAAGTAGGGGATGAGGATATTAAGGATATTACCCTTATGGAAGCAGTAAAAAAATTAAGAGGCCCTAAGGGAACAAAGGTAACTATTACTATTTTTCGGGAAGGAGAAAAAGAACCGCTCGAATTTACTATTATCAGGGATATTATCAAGATTAAAAGTATTCGCTGGAGAATGCTGGAAGATTCTATTGGATATATCCATTTATTGGACTTTACTGAAAATGCTTTGGGAGGATTTGATAAATCTTTATCCTCTTTAGGAAAAAAAGGAATGAAAAGTTTAATTTTGGATTTGCGTAATAATCCGGGAGGGCTCTTAACTGTATCGGTGGATGTGGTTAAAAGATTTATTGCGGAAGAAAAATTGATTGTTTACACGGAGGGGAGAGATAGCAGTCAGGAAATGAAGTTTTTTGCCGACAAGAAGGAAAGGTATTCTTTTGTTCCCATGGTGGTTTTAGTAAATAAAGGTTCGGCTTCTGCTTCGGAAATTGTTGCCGGGGCAATTCAGGATTGGAAGAGAGGAGTTATTT
This sequence comes from bacterium, assembly GCA_023132075.1. Classification (GTDB taxonomy): domain Bacteria; phylum CBDUZB01; class JAGLHV01; order JAGLHV01; family JAGLHV01; genus JAGLHV01. The sequence goes on along the minus strand of JAGLYT010000169.1, from coordinate 1,984 downwards.
TAGGAGTACAAACTTTTGGGAAAGGTTCGGTACAGACGGTTATTCCTCTTTCGGATGGTTCTGCCTTGAGATTAACAACTGCCAAGTATTATACACCTAAAGGTAGATGTATTCATGATGTGGGTATTACTCCGGATATTGTTGTGCCTATTTCCAGAGAATTGGAAATAAAGTTAATGACCAGAGAAGAAGAGGAGTTAATTAAAAAACTAAATAAAAAAGAAAAGGAAAAGGGAAAAGAAAAAGTAGAAAAAATAGAGGATATTCAATTGAATAGGGCTATAGATATTTTGAAAGCGAGAGAATTTTTTTTAGTTCCTTCTTCAACGGAGAAAACAAAAAAGAATGAAGAAAAAAAGTAAGTCGATAATTAAATATGTATTTATTATCCTGATAGTTTTGGGAGGGTGGTATTGGCATCGGTTAATAAAACAGAAAATTCCCGCAGATTTCGGGGATTATACCCTGTTTTCTCAAAAATTGGATGAATGTATAAATGAGGAATTGATTTCTTTAGGAATTCGTAATGAAAATTTGTTGAAAAAGTATCAACAACAGAAAAAAACTGAAAATATGTGTTGGTTGGAAATAACAAAGGAAATAAAGGTTCCTGATGACTGTTCATTGTTAGTTTGTAAAGAACGGATTGTTGCCGTAGTGGAGGATATGGAAGGAGATATCTATGGTGTAGATTTGGAGGAATCCGGGAATAAATTAAAAATAACCTGCGGCCGAAATTCTAAAATTTTTCAAAATTTAATTTTGTGGAAAGAAAGGACAAAGAAACCGGAATATAAGATTGCTCTGGTTCTTGATGATCTCGGATATAATAATGATTTGCCCGATAAATTTTTAAAACTTAATATTCCCATAACTTTTTGTATTTTACCCCGGGAGAGGTATTCTACGGTTTTATCCGATAAAATAGCAAAAGCGGGCAAAGAGGTCCTTCTTCATCTTCCCTTAGAGCCGAAAGCTTATCCCGAAATAAATCCGGGACCATGGGCTATTTTTACTTCTACGGATGATTCCGAGATAAAAAAAATATTTTTATCCAATTTAAAAAGTGTTCCCGATGCTTGTGGTGTAAACAATCATATGGGTTCAAAATTTATGGAAAACGAAGAAAAATTAAAAGTACTGCTTACCTGTATAAAAGAAAAGAAGGGTTTGTTTTTTCTTGATTCTAATACAACTAATTCTGCTGCAGATAAAATTAGCGGGGATTTAGGTTTGAAGTTTGTAAAAAACAAGGTTTTTTTAGATAACAAGGACGATCTAAATTACATACGGAAACAATTGAAGGTAGTTTATCGAAAAGTTTTAAAAGAAGGGACTGTTGTTGCTATAGGGCATGTTCAGAGAAAAAATACAGCCCTTGCTTTAGCGGAATTCATTCTTACCTTAAAAGGAAAAAATATAAAATTTATATTCGTTTCGGAATTGGCTGAATAATTAAAAAAAAATTAAAATTATAGAGACAGATTATGCTTGTATTAGGAATAGATACATCTTGCGATGATACATCGGTGGCAGTGGTCAGGGATGGAACGGAAGTTCTTTCTAACATTGTTTCTTCTCAGAATGTTATTCACGAAAAATATGGGGGGATAGTCCCTGAACTCGCTTGTCGGAAACATTTGGAGATTATAAATTTTGTTATAGAGAAAGCTTTGAAAGACGCAAAAATAAAATTTAAAAATCTGGATAGTATTGCAGTAACTCGCGGTCCGGGATTGGTTGGTGCTTTATTAATCGGGATGATGACTGCTAAATCTCTTGCCTATGTATATAACCTGCCGTTGATGGGGATTAATCATTTAGAAGCTCATATATACGCTAATTTTTTAGAATTTTCTTCGCTAAGGCCTCCTTTTGTTTCTTTAGTTATTTCCGGAGGACATACGGATTTAATTTATTTTCATGATTTTGAAAAATACAAAATATTAGGAAGGACACGGGATGATGCTGTAGGGGAGGCTTT
>JAGLYT010000168.1 GCA_023132075.1 bacterium | reverse complement strand
TGCCAGCTGATGAAACATCCACACCTTTTCCTTAGATAAACTTCTTGTCGCAATAAGCGGATAAGAACAGGAACTATCCATAATATCCATTTCCTCGGAAATCCACCCCTTATTTATTGCCTCGTCACGAAAAGTAGTCCCTATTTGCGGACTGGCAATATTAAAAGAAGCATAATCACAATCAATTTTTATGGCTAAATCAATTAATTCCCTTTGTGATTCTTCATTTTCCCCCGGCAATCCTATAATAAAATGTGCCACCGTTTTTATTTTTAATTTCTTACAAAGAGCAAAAACTGCCTTTACCTGTTCGATTTTGATTCCTTTTTTATATCTATCCAATATCTCCTGCCTGGCACTTTCCACCCCTAACATTACCGTGTGGCAACCGGCATCTTTCATCAAGCTTAGAGACTCTTCATTAAGTAAATCAACCCTTGTTTCACAACTCCAGCTAAAAGAAAAATTTTTTTCTATCATCTCTTTGCACAATCTAAGGCTATGTTCTTTGTTAGCCAGAAAGGTCTGGTCTCTAAACCAAATTTCTTTAATTCCTAATGAAGCAATATAAGCAAATTCTTCCAAGATATTTTCAATTTTACGTGTTTTAAAAGGTATTTGTTGGAAAGGACAAAACAAACATTGATAAGGACAACCAAAAGCAGTCAGAACACTGGCAAAAGGATGTTTTCTTAAATGGGGCAAAGTATATTTATTCAAAGGAAAAAGTTCATGCCGGGGAATAGGTATTTCAAATTCCTTAGTTTTAGTCCTATTTCCTTCGATTATTTCTTCACCTTTTCTGATAATAAGATTATCTTTTTTTTCATTCCCCTCTCCACTAAGAAGGTCTAAAATGTTCCGCGTGGTAAAATCTAAAATAACGGCATCCAAGAACGGAAATTGCTTCATAATTTTACTTCCCTGAAAAAGAAGAAAATCGCCACTGGCAATTATTAAAGATTTTTTTTCTTTTTTGACCTTTTCCAGAAAAGAAAAATCCTCTCTCCAGGAGACAGAACCTGTAATAAAAACTATTACATCTATATCCATCTTCTTAATTCGGCTAAAACATTCTTCAGGGCTCATCCTGGAAATAATTGCATCCAACACTTCTACATGATGTTCTTTACCTAAAATTCCGCTTAATACCAGCAAATCATAACCCGGCCAGTAATAAATCCCTTTAGCAACATGACTGCAATAATAATCTCTAATGTAAGGACGGCCTCCGGGAGGATTGAGTAATAATATTTTTTTCATTTTTAAAATTAATTTCCTTTAATCTGCAGTTTTTCCTTGAAGCCCTATTTATTTCTACTTCTCAATTTGCGGGCAATTTTTAAATAATGTTTCGTTTTATATTCAATTTTAGGCGTTAAAATTAAAGCTTTTTTAAATTCCATTATTGCTTCCCGGTACTCTTTATTCCCCAGATAGGATAAACCTAGAAAATAGTGTACTTGATAAAAAGACGGGTTAAGGGCTAAAGCCCCTGAAAAATTATCAACTGCTTTATCATACTGGTAACTTTCCAGAAAACTTTTTCCCAATTGGTAATAATGTTGATACTTGTGCGGTTGAACATCAATTAATTGCTGATAATATAAAATATCCGCTCTAATTTTGCCTACCTCAAAATCGGGTTGTAAAGCCACTGCCTGTTTATACATTTTTTGTGCTTTTCCTTTTTCCCCTTTCTCTTCGTAACATCTTCCTAAATTAAAATATCCGACAAAGGCAGGCGTTATCGATTGTGCTTTTTCAAACTCTGCTATAGCTAAATCATATTCTCCCTCTTTATACCAAAATGCTCCTTGTTTATACCCTTCTTTAATCAACGAATTTACTTTAAGCACTTTATATACCCTACTTACTTCTATTTCGGCAATGGGGATAAAAATATATTGACTAAGCTCTCCATTTAACCGGGAAACTATTTCCTCCTGTTTAGACGAACCAGTGATGATATACCCAACTCTTCTCTTTTCAATATCGGCTTTAATATCGTTAAAACTTCTCTCTTCCGGATAATAAGGAAGCCTATCAAAAAAAACTGTTTTTCTCTCAGTGTGCAGATAAAAAGCAGCCGGAAAAAAATGCATCAGAACCGCATCGGGGGGAGTATTTTTTTTTATCCACTCAGCCATAGTAAAATAATCATTAAGCCAAAAGGACTGATAGTTTCTTTTTTCTTTTTCCGAGGAAACTTCATAATCGGCTAAATAAGAAATATTCCCCTTTACCGACCAGAAAATTGGAACCAAATTACCTAACAGTAAGATAACCCCGGCAATCACCCAAAAATTACAAAAATACAGAATGCCTTTTCTGTCACTTTCTGTTCTTAAGGTTTTCTCCTTAATTTTTAATCTCCATTTTTCAACAAAAGAAATCCCCCTGAAAAAATAATATAATATAAAAGGAAGTAAAGAAACTAAATACCGCTTCCCCGCATTGATATAAAAACAAAAAGGAAAAACCATAATAATTCCTAAATAACAAAGTATATATATCTCCATTAAACTCCTTTTTTTGATTAACTGCCTGATAAAACCAAAAACGGTCATTCCGGATAAAAATAAGATAATAGAAAAAGAAACAAAGGGTAAAACCTGCGGATTGAATAACCTGTCATTATTCATTAAACTACAAAAAAAGGGAGAATAGGATAAACCCTCAAACATGGATTCTCCCATAAAATACCCGGGAAGCAGCAAATGAGCAATAGCTTTACCGTAATTGAAAAGATTCAATCCAACGGTTTTTATAATATTCCACAAATTCCCTTCATAGCCAAAGAAAAATTGATTTAAGTAATTTTGAGATATTACTTTGTCGGCATTAGTAATTAAGCTGTTTTTTAATAACCAGGGGGAAATTAATCCCAAAGATATACCCCCTAAAACCAAACCCTTTTCATACTTTCTTTCAATCCACAAAAAATAGACAACCGCAGCTAAAATAAGGGCTAAGCCCAGCGTTTTAGTATAAAAAGTAATTATTAGCAACAAAATCGCACCAAACAAATATTTATTGACTAGATTACTTTGCTGATTATATTTTTCCAAAAAATAAAGAGCTGCCAGCGAGAAAAAAAGATAAGCAATTTCCGGGGCAATTATTACAGAAAAAGAAAGAAACCACCAATTAGTGGCTGTAAATAATAAAAGCAATAAGTAAAAAAATTGTTTATCTTTTTGAAAAAATGAAGATTTGTCTTTTTTACTAAAAAAGACATATACAGCAATTAAGGCAGCCCCGCCGAAAAGAAGAGAAAGTATTTTTAAAAAAACAACTTTATGCTCAACCAATTTCATAACTAACGCTAAACAAATCGGATACAAAGGAGGATATTCCACATCAACTAGTCCCTCTCCCGGATAATAAAGATGGACATATCCCTTTTGCAAGGATAAAGATTTAGCCAGAACAAAATAATACGGTTCATCGTTTTCCATGGGCAAATCAGGATTTAATAATAATCCGCTAATCAAAACAAATATGCCCAGAATAAACAAAAGATATTTATATTTACTCAGAAACTTAAGAAAAAGAGATACCATTTTAAACCTCTCTTTTATTTTTTTAATTTCACCTTAATAAAAGCCTTTATTCCCCAAAAAACATTAATTATGCCATCAGGAATTTTGGTGCCTCGGGAACGGTAAAAACGAGGCTTAATTAAATAATTATTATCAATCCTATAATTCAACCTGGCGGCTATAATTCCTATTTCCTGTTCACAGCTGTATTTAAAACCCGTGTAATATTTCATCATTTCAGGAATAATTTCAGCTTTCATAAGTCTAAAACCGCATTCTATATCGTTATACTTTATACCGCTCAACAAAGAAGCGGTTAAGGATAAAATCTTATTTCCTATTATTTTAAACAGGGGATATTTTACTAAATCTCTACGGGTTATGAGTAAATCATAATCTCCTTTGACAAAATAATTGCAAATAATATCAATATTCTCTCCTAAATGCTGTCCATCAGCATCTATGGTAATAATAATGTCCTCTGAATTTATCTTGCCTTCCCGAAGTAATTCATCTATTTTAGTAAATCCTTGTCTTAATGCCTGAGATTTCCCCTGATTAATTTTTGAAGAAATAAAATATGTATTACTTTTACCCCTTA